>JAYTRB010000618.1:0-7194 GCA_043746425.1 Planctomycetia bacterium | reverse complement strand
TTTTCGAGGCTGACGCGAGCCAAGTTCGCCCCTGCCTCATGCAGTGCCCCAAAGTTGACAGCCAAGCCGAGGGGCCAATCGCGTCAGTTCCGAAAGCGTAACGTCCAGCATCAACCGTTGCTGGCTGCCCGATCGGTCGCTGGCTTGCAAGTATCAAGGTTCAACATCGGCAGCGGCTGTGGCGCTTGCAGATGATTGCCATTGGCGATCTCCTTCAGGTCGTAGTCATCGAAAATCGTACCCTTCTCGAAATAAACATTTTTGAGGGCCACTTCGTACCGGGTACGAGCGAGACTTCGGCATCAGTCAGTCGGCGGTGGGCGTCGAGCCGCCGGTCGAGCATCTTTTCTGTGTCCTTCGCGTTTCAGTTGGGCGCGACGGGCGATGGCTTCGGCAACCGAGGCATCATAGTCGAAGACGAGCTCAGACATGCTGGGCTCGTCGATCGTTTTCGAGCAACGCGTCTGATCAACATTCAGATCGTGTCTGAAAAGTCGCATTCCGCCACAGACGTTTAATCGCGGGTCGAAGGCGCTGAGCGTCGATTCGATTCCGAGTCGCGGATTGGCGGAGACATCCGACGGCAAGACTTTCGTATCAAACTGGTCGAGACGTTGGGGCGTTGAAGCCCGAAAATGCGATGACAAGAAACACGCGGCCATTGCGCTGCCTGCACGGATTGGACGCATTCCGGGAACGTCATTTGCGTCATTCTGTCCATGCGGCTCGGGCGAGCCCGACTGTAGATCCCTGCGACGCTGATAATTCGCGGTCAAACCTTAGCGATTTACCAGTGAACATTGTCAACCTCGCACGAGCCATTCAGGGGAGACCCCGTCGGTGGAATATTTATCGGCGACTTCCCACCCGGTAAAAACTGAATCTGGATGTAATCGGTGCAAGTTATATCAGCGGAAATGCCAATCCAAGAGGCAATTCTATTGCGGATTGCCAGTTTTTTTTTGTTTATCTTTGACGGCCGACCATTTTCTCACGTATTTCGCATCCTTGGTTTCGCGGCCAATCGCACGAAGAGGGTTTTGACCTGAACTTCACGGTATGATAAACTTGCAGCATAACAACACTTCCACCCTCCATCCCCACCTTCCCCCGGGCCATTGCACCGAAACTCCCGTAATTCAGCTTGCCATGGCGTGAAACTGCCCGGCAGGGGCGGCGGCCAGTAGCCACGGCGTACAACTCTGTATTTTCTGGCGCGTTTGAGCATGACAAGACGTTTTGTAGTCGGGTTTCAGCATTTATTTCCCATTCTGTTTGGCTGGCACTCTCCAGCGAGAGATTTTTGAGCCTGCCTCTTTCAAAAAGGGCAACATTCGCCAGAGCGCCTCGGACGACGAGAATCTGGTCCTGAAAGCGATTCAAATGGATTTGTGCTCACTTCAAGGATGAAAGAAAGGCCGCATGACGACCACTGTTCCGTATTCCTACCACAACCAGTCACCCAATCGGGATAGCAATCCGACCCTCGCCGGACAGGCCCTCTTCGCACGCTATGAAGAGATCGCGTGGGCCGAAGAACTTCGTTGGGACTCGCGTTACCGCAAGCAGCGCTTGTTGGGAGCCGGGGGACAGGGGGCTGTCTACCTCGCCGAACGGCTGGGAGCCGACGGCTTTGCGCGCCCGGTGGCGCTCAAGGTTTTTTCGCCCGAGTCGTATCGCAACAGCGAATCGTATCATGAGGACATGGCGCGGGTGGGCCAGGTCAGCGGCCGAGTGGCGGTCATTCAATGCGACAATGTCGTTTCCATTCATGACTTCATCGAGTGGCATGCGATTCGACTGATGGAAATGGAATGGCTCGATGGATATGACCTGCGGGCGGTGCTCAGTCTGAAAATGCAAGAGCTCACTCGTGAGAAGGTCGGCTTCGAGCGCAGCCAGTATGTCGACCGCGTGATCTTAACTTCAGGCCCCGTGCAGCCACGCCTTAAGCCGGGTGTCGCGATTGCGGTCCTCCGCGATTGTCTGGCTGGCCTGGCGGCTTTACATCGCGCTGGAATCGTTCACGGCGATCTCAAGCCGGCCAATATCATGTTGACGCGAATGGGAAATGCGAAAATCATCGACATTGGTTCGGCCATCGATTTGCGGCAGGCTGGTCCGAAGCGTGCATGGTCGCCGGGGTATGCCGCTCCCGAGGTACTTGATGGGGGCGAGAACACGCCCCAGTCTGACCTGGCGAGCCTGGGCTACGTGCTGGTCGAAATGCTCGCGGGCCGATCGCCGTTTGAGAACCTGACGACCTACCGCGAACTGGTTGAGGCAAAGGCCGTTCTCGACCAGCGTCTGCCCGACCTATTGCCGCCGGAAGTGAGCTGTAACGAGCTGCTGCTCAACCTGTGCCGACGACTGATTGCCCCCGATCCCGCGCACCGCTTTCCCAGTGCGCAGGCGGCCGATGTCGGTGGCAAAGGCGCCGCCGATTTCCACCGGCAACTCGTAACTGGAAACCTGGCCAGCGAGTACGGGCACGAAATCCGAGCGTGGCTCGAGCAACTGATGTAGGGGCGTGCCACGTTCCGGCTGGAGAGTGGAATCAGCGACGATTTCTCTGGGAACTGGTCTTGAAAAACCGGCCGGCAGTTTTTCGATCGCGTAGGATGATGCAAACCGTTCCTGGTTCATCCGTCTGAAGGTGTCGGTCGGTGATCGCGAGGGGTGGCCAATGTCGCCAAAATGCGTTTAAGTAGTACCGATACTTTGATGACGTCGGCTGCTTCGTGTTCTGAAACTGTTGCATTTTAAAGGCGTCACTCGCGGGGCAATTGCGAGTGCGTCGGTAATCGGCCGCTGCGGGAATACCACACCCGCCCTTCGCCTGCCGCCGTATTCCCACTGGCGCGGCGGTAATCATTGTTGAAACCACCCTCACCTGTTGCGGAAGTGGCCACCCCGCATCTCCGCTGATTGATAAAGCCACCGGCTCAGAGTGACGTTGTGTTTGGTCGGTTTCCTCGCCTGACACGGTGGATTTCCTACGCGTTTCGGGTAGAGTCAGAAACGACGGGATGGCTGAGTCGATGCGTCAGTCGTGAAAGCCTGACGTACTCTCGGCAGTATTAAGGTGCGATTGAAAGGCTAACCGACAAAGGGGGCCGGCATGAAATCTCGCGACGTGGTTTTCTCGTGCTGTGTGGTTCTAACGGCGAAATTCATTGCGGTCGCGGCAACGCCGCAGGTCGAAGTGGTCGCCAAGTCGGCGAAGGTCAAGGTGCGCCAAGAAACGATCGCTACTGTCAAGAAGGGAGAGAAATTCCGCTTGCTCAAGACAGATGGCCCCTGGGTGGCGATTGTCGTCGGCGAGGGAGACAAGCAGAAACGGGGATGGGTCCTGGCCCGTGCGGTCAAAATGCTCGTCGACCCGGCCATTGACGAAGATTCGGCCGCGCCGGATGAACCGGTCGAAGTTCGATTGGCCGTCGATCTGACCCAGTGCTCGGGCAACTACGGCCCGAATTCAATCCTGTACTTCAAGGTCACCATTGGCAACGAGAGCGGCGCGCCCCTTGATTTCAAAGTGGCCGAGCTGGAATTGAAAGCCGATGACCAGCCGATGCCGCCATTTTCATATGAACCGAATGTCTATTATGGGGCACCAGTTTTTCCCGATGCTTCCACCCATGCCCAGGTACAGTCGCACGCGCTGTCGTACCTGAAGGACACCACAATCGCCGCGGGAGCAGTGCTCGAAGGATGGATGGCGTTCAATATTTCGAGTCTGCAGCAACTGATTTATCAGCCAGGGGGGCTGGCCGGGAAGACGTGGATCTTGGAAGGAAAAGTCGGTGCGCAAAAAGTTCGCTGGAACCTCAGCGAGACCGAGATTGCCGTTGTGGGGGCGACGACCCGCCCCTCGAAACTGGATGCATCAGTGCAGGTGATCGAGGTGGGCTCACGGATCAACGCACTCAATGCCGTCAGGCTGGTGGAGGCCCTGCGGGCGATACCCGTCAACGATCGCGGGTGTGTCCTGGTTTTGAAAGACAAAGATTGTTTGTTTGACGGTGTGGCGACACAACATTTTCAACAGCAGCAACAGCAGCTTTTTCAATTTGGTCCCAATGGAAATATGCCGGTCGTCTCGACCGAAGGGGGGACGATCCCGCAACACGGCACCGGCTATCATGGATATTTCGGCAACGGTCAGATATCAATGCTCCCCTCTGAGGCGGCAGGTGTGCTGACGATTCTGGGGCGGCGGCCAAACACCGGCGACACGCTCATCAAACATCTGGAGGACAAATCGCCCGACATCCGGGCCGCTGCCGCACAGGCACTCACGCCGCATCTTGCCGAGGCGAAAGTCGTCGAGGCGCTGGCGAAGACGGCACACGACGACGAGCCAAAGGTGCGCAGCGCAGCTGTCGGCGCGCTGGGGGGCACGCCTGTGCGTAATGGAACACGGCAGGATGACTCGGTTGATACGGTCGCGCTCATTCATGCGATGACCGATGCCGAGAGCAGCGTGCGAGTGATGGCGGCCCAAAGCGCCAAGGGATTCCTCTGCAATCGGGCACGCATCGAATTGCGCAGGCTGCTTGAGGATCCCGATCTCCAGGTCAAGATCGCGGCATCGGGCAGTCTGGGGGTGATCAAGGACAAAGACGCCGTTCCCCGGCTTAAGGAATTGCAAAAAGACGAAAATGCACAATTGAAGACGGTTGTCATTGACGCACTCAAGAATATCGGCGAACTGACAGGGGTCGAGGCCGCGCTGGCCAAGCTTGACGGCGGAATGTTGCAGGATGCCGACTATGCCGAACTGGGAAAAGCGAAAGAGAAGAGGGCTGTAGCGGGGCTGATTGCCCGCTTGAAGGGAACCGACAACTTTCAAATCGGCCTGGTGGGCCGGACGCTGGGGGAGATCGGCGACTCAGAGGCCGTGGAACCTCTGATTCAGGTCTTCAGTTTTGGTAATCGCAACTACGGGATGGCAGAGATTCCACGCGCATTGGGAAAGCTTGGCGACAAGCGCGCCATTGAACCCTTACGCGGGGCGCTCAAGGGTTCAAATCAGAATATGCAGTGGGATCTGCGTACTGCGATTTTTGAAGGTCTTTTGATGCTCAAAGCGCCAAACTTTTTGGACGAGGCGGCCGACTCGCTGAAGAAGTCGATGGAAGGCAACCGCTTTTACGAGGTCAATCCGCTGCTGGTGGCTCTCGGAAAGTCGCGTGACGAGAAAGCGATTGCCGTACTTCAATCGTATCTTTCCAATCCCCAGACATGCAATTCGGCAGGCGAAGGGTTAATGCAGCTTGGGACCAAAAAGGCCCTTCTGGCACTTGAGAAAAAATTGATGGAGCCGGATTTTCAAATGGGCCAATTCATTATTCAAAACCGGCAATGGCAACGCTCTCCGGCCGCAGTGGCGATGCTCAAACGCATTGCGGCGGGCGGAAATCAGTTCAGCAAGATGGCCGCGACCAACGCCCTCAATAATCTGCAACCGGTCGGGACGGGTGTCGCGGCCGCGGCAACTCCGTCGCCCATCGGCTATCTCGCCCCGGCGATCGAAGCCGGTACGTGGTTGAATGGCAAGCCGCCGACGGCGTCCGAACTGCAAGGGAAGGTCGTGGTGGTGTGCCTTTGGTCGGCGGGGGGATCGAACGCTCCGGATCTGCCCCCAGAAGTCCGGAGGTGGCAGCAGAAATTTGAGAAAGAGGGGCTCGTCGTGCTGGCGCTATGGAATGAAGAACCGTGGAATTGGGATGCCGGCGAAAAGGGGCTTGTGGCAGGATCCGAGACGAACCCCAAGCAGCAACAACAAGCGGTCATCGAACTCCTCAAAGTGCGAGACGTCAAATATCGCGTGGGGCTTGTGGCGCCGTCGCGCAAGGTCGTTGAACAGTTCGGTGGCCCTGCCACATTGCGCTTCGCGTTTGTCGATCGCGCGGGAATTTTGCAGGCGGTTCGTCCGGCGGAAGACGCTGAGATCAACCCTGAAGAATTCGATTCTCTTCTTGAGGAACTACTGGCCGAGCCGTTGCCGTCAGCGGCTACATTGCGAACGGCCCAACAGGCCGTCGCGCAGCGAACTTCGCAGGATTCGCCAAGGCCGGCGGCCATGCCAGAGGGAAGTTTCGATCCGGCGGCGGCGAGTTGGACAATTCCCGCCCACAACATGACGATTTGGTCGGTCAAGTTTTCGCCCGACAGCAAATGGATCGCGAGCACCGATGAGGAAGGAATTGTCAAAGTGTGGGAGGCGGCGACGGGCAAGCTGCGACACACCCTGCGCGGGCATTCGGGCAACGTCCGCTACTGTGCATTCACGCATGATGGCAAACAATTACTGACGAGCGGCTTCGACAATACGATTCGGGTGTGGGATGCAGCCTCAGGGGCAGGCGTGAAGACCCTGACCGACGATGCACCCGTTTACTTTCTCAGTCTGCTGGGAGACGACCGGACGGTTATCTCTGCCAGTGGCGACACCCGAATCCGCTATTGGAACCTGACCCAGGGAACGCTGGAAGGATATTTTGTGGGGCACACGGGCAGCGCCTGGGTGTGTGCGGCAGCGACCGTCGAGGGAAACTCAACGATCGTCAGCGGCTCACCCGACCGAACCGCCAAGATCTGGGAATTCCAGACCGGTGAACTCCGCCACACACTCAGCGGGCACGCGCTGGGGGTCCAGGCAGTGGCTATTGCGTCAAATGCGCAAACCGTGGCCAGCGGAGCGAACGATGGTGAGGTCAAAATCTGGGACGTGGTCACAGGCGAGGCCGACCAGACGATTCCTGGCACTGGAGCGGGTGTCTACGACTTGGACTTCTCGCCCGACAACAAGACACTCGCCGTCGCCCGCGGCAATCATTCCGTCACGCTCTACGATGTGCCGACTGGCAAACCCACGCGGCAGTTCAACCGGGGCGGCTGGTGTGTCGACTTGGCGCCCAATGGCAGGCTTATGGTCAGCGGCAGCGACGATCGGGCGTTGCGGATCTGGAGCATGAAGAAATAGGGGCTCATCGGCGCTGTGCGTCTGATTCTGGTCTCTTTTCCAGAATTGGAAATTCTGCGCCGGTCGACTTCGCGGTTGGCGCGGGATAATGGTCGTTTGCTTGGGAACGCGGTCGAGCACATTGAGCTTGTAGTCTGCCAGAACGATACCGTTGTATCCCGCTGCTTTCGCACGGCGGAGAACCCCCTCGGCTTTTTCAAGGC
>JAYTRB010000617.1:0-1895 GCA_043746425.1 Planctomycetia bacterium | reverse complement strand
CCTTCTGACCTGAGAATTCTGGCAATCCACGCCCATCCCGATGACATCGAAATTCAATGCGCCGGGACGCTGGCCCGCCTGAAAAAGGCGGGTTGCCATCTCGTCATGGCAACGATGACGGCCGGCGATTGCGGAAGCGCCGAACTTGGCCCGGCCGAGATTTCACGGATTCGCCGAGCCGAAGCTCGCCAGGCAGCCGAATTGCTAGGGGCCGATTACGTCTGTCTGGAATTTCAAGACCTGGGAATCACCCACGACAACGATGGTCGGCGTCGGGTCACAGAAGCCGTTCGCCGGGCCCGTCCCGACATCGTCCTGACCGCACCTCCCGTCGATTACATGAGCGATCATGAAATGACGAGCCGGCTGGTGCGCGATGCTTGTTTCGGGGCTTCGATCCCGAATTATGCAACTTGCCAGTGGGAGCCGGCTCGGCCGCTGGCGAAGATACCACACCTGTATTATGTCGACGCCATCGAGGGTAGCGACTGCTTCGGCCGCCCTCTGCCTCCCGATTTCATCATTGATGTATCGGCAACTTTTGAGCTGAAGCTCAAAATGCTGGCCTGTCACGCCAGCCAGCGCAACTGGCTTCTCAAACAGCACGGCATTGATGAATATCTCGAGAGCTGCCGGACATGGAGTGGAAAGCGGGGAAGCGAGATCGGCGTTGCGTACGGCGAAGCCTTTACGCAGCATAAAGGACATCCCTATCCGCACAATAACCTGCTGCTTGAGTTACTGTCTGATTGATCTTGCGAATCGGTCAGTGATGTCGCCCAGGTTTACTGCTCGGCCTTGAAGCCACCTCCCCTTTCCCTTCCTCTGACAGCACCTGGCGGTGGTTGAAGGACTCGGCGTATGCGCGATAAAACCGAATTTCGTCGTGGGGATTCCCTTTTGTACTTTGTTCATTTTTTCGAAAGTAAAAACGAGTTCTGTGTGCGATCGTCGCGATTTAGCAATTGTCGGGTATCTATCGCAAGGCCTGCTGTCGGGCATCAACTCTCGCTATTCGACGAATGTCTGCGACGGCACGAAGTCCGCAAATCTCAGGGAGACTCAGCCGTGGTGATTATCACGCAAGCCGCCCGAGCCGCTCGACAATCGTCCTGAGCCGCGTCAACACTTTCTCTGGGTCGTCGAATACGCGGCCCTGCCGACAATGCCAATCGAGCCATGTCATGCCGCTCAAAAGGACCCCCGTTTGATCAAACAGCTCGATGAGCGCCAGTTCGCAGAGCGACAGCGGTCGAATCTGCTGATAAGCCTCGAGCCCGACATCCCATGCGCGGCGGTCGTCGGCGACAAGCGTGCCCAGCAGGCGCGCCAGGTCGGTGGCGACTGAATCGCTGCGCGCGGCGAATGGATCGATCAACCCCGTCACCTCGTTTCCGGTTAAGAGGACATGGTCATGCCAAATGTCACGCAGACACGGTTGCAGCGGCACAGGCGATGCTACGCCAAGTTTGAGTTGCGCGGCGATTCGCGGACCAGCACGAACGAAACCGTCGAGAATCGCGGTCCCCAGTTCGGCAAACTCCTTCCAGGATGACTTGCCCAGTTGCTGACGAATGATCGCGCGGGCTTCGTGATTCCAACCGTCAATTTCGCGCGACCGTTCAGTCAGTCCGGGTGATCGCCCCGAGGCGACATTGAAGAACCAGGCGCGGTCGGCGTCTGGCAGCGGGCAGCGCCCAGCCTCTCGATGCCAGTGTGCCAGACACGTGAGCGAGGCTTGCAACCGAACGTCGGTAGGGTACGTTGAAAAGTCAGCCGTTCCCGGCATCCAGGGCTCGAGCTGCCATACGTTTCCATCGACCTCAAAGAACGTCGCGCCATCGAGTGCGGCAATGGGAGCCGGAACCTGGATCACTCCCCTGTCTCGGACGTAT
>JAYTRB010000616.1:0-6040 GCA_043746425.1 Planctomycetia bacterium | reverse complement strand
TCAGTGCGGCTTGAAAGGGGGGGCTTCCCCTGAATCTGCTCGGGGGCCATATAGTGCAATGAGCCCATCGTCTTGCCTGTTGCCGTCAGTCTCGTTTCGGCGACAACGAGTGCCAATCCGAAATCCCCCAGCTTAACCTTGCCAGACTTCATTAACAGCAGGTTCCCAGGCTTCAAATCGCGGTGGATGACTCCACGAGAGTGAGCGTAATCAAGGCCGGCGCAGATTTGCAGGCCCAGCTCGATGACCTGTCTCCAAGGCAGTTTTCCCTGTTCCTGAAGCAGCGTGCCGAGCGTGCCCCCATCGACCAGTTCCATCGCATAAAACCACTGGTCGCCTTCGCATGTTCCGCCGAAAGAATGCACGATGTGCGGGTGCTTGAGATCCTTGAGGATCTCCATCTCTCGCTGAAAGCGGGCCGCCAGGGTTGGGTTGACCGCGACTTCTTTGGGGAGAAGTTTAAGAGCGACGCGACGGTCATTCTTCACAAACCGGGCACGATACACCACCCCCATGGCCCCCGACCCAATCTGCTCCTCCAGCTCAAACGGCCAGATCCATCGTTTTTCCATGGTCTCGACTCTCTGCACGCGGCCCGCTTTTCAAACGCAAATTTACCATACCGGCCGTCCAAAGTGGAGCATACCCACAAATATCGTCGGCATAACAGTTCAGAAAGTTTGTCGATTCCTTGTAGCCGACCCATGCGCTCTGCTGCTTGAAATTCGTTGACTGCTCAGACACTAACTGGCAGGCTTTGGCTACGCCCGGCGGTGCTGCCATCCGAAGCAGGCGGCGCCGATGACGAAAACAGCGAATCCAAGGGAAGCCGCTGGCAATAAGAAGTACCACGCCAGTCCCAGTCCGATGGCGATGGGGGGGAATCGCCGAGCCAGCGTGACCAGAGCAGCTGATTGTCCCAAGGCGGCGATCAATACCAATGCGACCACGAGCCAGATGACGGTCCAGGCCAGTGAAAAAACCGCTTCGAGCGATGCTCGGGGCCGTAATCCGAGCGCCAGCCGGGCATCGCCGCCGGACTTCGAAAACGTCAGTTTCTGCCCGTCTTGCGGGACGTCGATAAGCATTGACAACCCGCCGGCGCTGGTCCAGCCAGCCGCGGTTTCAAGAATTGCACCCGCACCCTCCGGCAGGTCCACCGCCCCGAAGTGGACAACGCCCTCGCCCGGCACTTGAGCGAACGGGTCTTCGCCGTTTGCAGGTCTGCCCCAAACGACCGACTGGCTGAGCGGAAGGCTTTTAAGATTTCCCAAACGTTGTTCATTCTGCTGGGTCTGCCTGCCCGCTTCGGCGTTTGAGAATTCCAGAACCTCATCTGCGTCAGCATTCTGGGTGGCAGATGAGAAATTAAAGTTCGGATGACCATTCTGTGCCGATTGATTGGCCGTCTCCAATCGGTCTGCAGGCGCGACCAAAAAGCTGTTGAGCGCCATCGATTGCGATGCAGTCTGTTTTCGCAGTTCACGGCGATTTGACGTTTGCGATTTTCCCGCTCCCTTGGCCGGAAGAGTATCCGGGAGGGAAATGGCAGCCGGTTGCTCGGCGACAGACCGCTCTGTACCGATTTGAATCTGATCGGCATCTCCGGGGGGCGCATTGGCCTGAAAGTCATCCGGATTCTCCGCGACCAGCTCGCGCTGCACGGCCTTCGATGATAACGCATTGGCGAACCCGCCGTTCGTGGCGTTCGATCGATCGGCCGCCATCTGCGAATCATCCAATTGCTTCGTGTGTAACTGCTGCTCGACCTGTTGCAGCTTGCCTTTAAGCGCGCGAATCTCCCGCGACTGGCGATTGTCTTCGGTGGCCGCCGCGGCGCGCCCTTCGACGGCGGAATATTGCTCCAGCTCCTCATTCAGTTGCTTGAGATTGTTTTGAGCGCGCCGCTGGACGCTCATGCCCAGAGATCGGTCAGACGCGATTGTCAGAAGATTCAGCAGCTCATTGTACCGGGCAATCAATTGCTCTCCTCCTTCATCGCTCTCGGAGACGTTCGTCCGGGTCGAATCGTCAATGCGCTGGGCGTCAATATCCCGCGGCAGAATGACCGTCCATTCGGTGGCTGCAACTGGAATTCCGAATTCCCCTTGCGACAAAACCTGGGGCGCGGGTAAATCAATTTCCGTTCGCAGGATCTGCACTCCCTTCGGAAGAGGACGACTGAAGCGTCCCGCATAAACGATTTGCACTTCCACGGCCAGATCTCCCGCCGCCGTTTTGGGGAGCGGCGCCAGAACGACATTCGGTTCGCCGGCGAGTTTAGGATCGATGGGCCGCGACGGACGATCGGCCACGAACAGCGACAGTACTCGCGACCCAGGCGGCATTCGCAGCGCCAGGAATTGCCGCGCCCGGTTATTGATTCTGTACCGGGCCTGTCCTCGCCAGCTGCCGTCGCGGGCGATGACGAGCGTCATTTTTGCGAGATTGACCGACGCGGGAAGCAGCTTGAGCGGCTGCACCTCTTGCACCCGCCAGCCGATAGGCGTCGCCCGGTCGCGAACCCGCAAAATCTCGGCCGCCTGATCGCTGATGGCGCTACTGATCTTGATCGGCAGATCAATAACGGGAATCGCCTCTGCCGCATCTCGCGATTCCCGCTCGAGACGTTGCGGCGACTGATTGACGAGCACGACATATTGATGCTGCTGGTCGAGAGCTCGATACTGCGTTCCGCCTTCGCCGGCGGTCGTTTGTTCAAATGTCACAGCCGGAGCTTCGATTCTTCCCGCCTCGGGCGGGGGCAGCGTCGCCTGTGCCAGTAACGTCGAAACCATCGTGCGAGATTCGTCGAGCGTCACTGTCCAGCGCAGGCGATTGCCGGCAACTTTTTCGAAGGCCACCTGCCGAATTCTTACGCCCGCGGTACTGCGGTCGAATTCGAGGCGGTCGGCCAGCCAGTCGGGGGTTGTAAAGACGAACCGGCTTTCCCCCGCCGCGGTGATGTTCCATCGCAGATATAAAAGATATTGCAGCGAAGTGTCGCGGGCGATGATTACCGAGAGGGCATCGGCACTCAAACGAGGAACGGCCTGATGCATCGTCAGCGTCACCGGCTGCATGCCGGTAACGTTCGATGTGAAAGCGAATTGTACGGCTGCGGGCTGCGCCGTTTTCAGGCGCGCGGGCAGTTCGTCCGGGGCAATCGACTTCCAGCCGCTGAAATCTTCGAGCGTCGCCGAATAGATCGGATCGAGCCATATCCCGAGCAGCGAGCGCATTTCGCCGATTCCCTGCGGCGCCGGTAGAGCGACCCGCGGTGCCAGGTCTTCTGGCTCCCGCGCGATGATTCCGTCGAGCGCCAGTTCGATCCTCCCGGTGTGCGGCGCTGCAAGCTCGACGATCAGCAGCGACCGGGGCTCACCCGGCGGCTGTGCATCCCGTAGTTCTCCTGAGTGGGAATCAACGTGATAATCAACGGCTTCGCTGGCTTTCAAATCATACAACAGATAGCCGGGGGGAAGCTGTACAGCGATTTCAGAACGCGGCGCACCTGCCAGATGCAATTCGATTCGCGAAGCAATCCGCAATTTGCGCGCCCCGACAAAGATGGCATGTTCTGCCGTCCCCTTCGATTGCGGTTTCTGTCGGGCGACAAGCAGTTGTGCTGTCACCGGCCGCGCGGCGAAGCGGTACGCGAGAAGCGGGGCCGTGGCAGGCGCATTTTGAGTTGCGCTGGTGGTTCCCGGTGGGCTGAGGGGGGGCGGCGCGATGAATTGCCCCACATCGATTTGCGCCAGGCCCGCCGTCGCTCCCGCAGTTACCGCCAGTTGTTCTTCTGCGAAAATTCCCAGCGTTCCCGTTTCGCGTGTTACTGACTGCGGAACAAACTGCGGCATGGTTACGGGCTGCGTCTGTTCACTAAACGATTGAGCCATGTAAAGATCGAACTGTAAGTTTGTCGAGTCGCTTACCGGACGGCGCAAGAAGACCTTAAGCCTGCGTTCTTCACCTTCGCCTTTGATCTCCCAGCCGCCAAGATCCAGCCCGGCAATCTGCCGTACCAGCAGTCCCGCTGGCAGTGAAAAAGCGACGTCTGAAATGGCACCCTGCCGCACCGTGAATTTGAAGTGACTGTTAAGCCGCAGCCCGGCATCACCCAGAGTGAACGCGGCTGCCGATTCGACGTGGACGATACCCTGGGTAATTTCGCGGGTCTGAGCCAGGGTCCAGGAGAGTGAGACATCGCCTCCCAGATCGATGGGGACGATGGCAATTGTCTTGTTCTCTTCGCGCACTTTGCGAAACGCGCCGGCGCCGCCAGTGACTCGTAAAATCAAGTCATCGGCCGGCAGCGTGAATCGGAGTAACCCGCTCGCGACCGCCTGCGTCGGTATCGTGAATTTTCCGGCAGCACCGGTCAGTTCGACCGGCAGACTAAATCGGATGTCCAGAACGTGCATGCCCCGTGCGCCGGCGGCCATGACCACCTCTGATCCCGATTCTCCTGTCACGATGGCTGCCGCCTTGCCGTCGAGTTGCGCTTGGGTCAAAGCGACGCGGCCCAGCGGCAGGGGAAGCGTAATCTGGTCGTCACGAAAGCTGTGAAATACGAACCGCCCACGCACTTCGACAGTCGGTTTCTTGCCCGCCGCAGGGGTCGACAGCTGCATGGCGTACAGAGCCTCGGTGACGAGCCCTGCGGTCGGCAGAGGAGTCTCGACCGCTTTTTCAGGATGAGCCGCGTCATAGAGTCTGATAAATTCTTCCCAAGGCAGAAAGACCCGCGCCGCCTGCACAGGATCCTGGCCGGGTTCATAAGGAACAATAATCGTTGGTGCCGGGCGGCTTTGCTGGTTTGTCTTTTGCGCTTGCAATGCGTCAGGCGCCAAACTGCAAGTGCTCAAGACAACGAACCCGGCAATGCGACGGGTCATGACCGCGCGAACAGTCGCCGAACTCTCGCGAAATCTCGCCACATTGAAGAGAATGATCCAAAGCGTAACGCCCCATAACGAGCCCAGAAACAAGCCATCGAGGTAGGGGAGCATTTCCAGAGGGACAATCGAGACGAGCGCCAGCGGGGCAAGCAGTCCCGTCACGCCAAGTGCCGCGCGGACTCCTGCCGACCAGCGACGGGCAAACCAGAAGACGAAGAGCACCCCCGCCTGCCAGGCGATAGATACGAACGAAAGCGTTCGCCGATTCTGGTATTCGACTTCAAGCGTGGGATTGGCGGTGGCCGCGGGATCACCCGTGTAACGGAATGTCGTCTGGCGACTGCCAGATGCCACGGGAAGGTCAATTGCCAATGAAAGCAGCGCCCCCTTGGAGTCGCTCGCAGCGACGGGCGTTCCATTTCTCGGGGGAGGCGGATTTGCGACAATTTCTGCTTTGAATTCTGCGTCTGTGCGGCTGACATCGTCGTGAAGCTGCTGGGTGAAAGACCGCACTGTCGGGTCTGCCATGGCGCCAGATATTTCCTCGCCAGGCGGCAGCGGTTGGCCCAATGTGCTGGCCATCTCGGTTTGGTCTTTGTGGGCCTTCTCAACAGAAGGCTTGCGCCCGCTCTGTTTCTGACCATTCATCGAGTGACCCATTCCGCCGCCCATTCCCCCCCCTCCTTTGGAGAATCCTTCCCCTGCCGCTGGCTGCATCGCCAGCGGCTTTTTCGTCGATTCTTTTGCGGTCGCTGGTGCTTCCGGCTTGGCATCTGCCGACATGGCACTCGACGATTCGAATGACTCATCGTGCAATTCGGCATTATGGCGCACCATCGATGTCGGTGCTGAACCCATGACCAGCCTCGTGGCTGGCACTTTGGCATACTCGAACCTCGCCCCGTCGCCTGACGAAAGCGTGAATGCCGTTGACACGATCGCCAGAATTAATCCCACCACGCCGGTCAGCAGCGCGGCAGCGACCCCGCGCCGCCGGTAGACGAAGAAGAAAATCCAGATCGCTGCGCCGAAGATGGCCACGAAGAACGTCTTTTGCCAAAGCTCAGAGGGCGAAGCGAGCGCCAGACTGTGGTGCAAGTGGCCCAAAAAACTTACGCGTGTGGGCTTTTCGATCGGCT
>JAYTRB010000615.1:0-1736 GCA_043746425.1 Planctomycetia bacterium | reverse complement strand
GAAGTTCGGTTCGATTCCGACGGCAATATGTTTCTGGTCGAGATGCAAAATCATGTCGTTCGCCGGGTCGACGCCAAGACAGGCATCATTTCGACGGTGGTCGGAAACGGCACGTCGGGCTTTGCGGGAGATGGCGGCAAGGCGGTCAAAGCCCGCCTCAAACAGCCGCATTCCATCGCACTCGACGGCGCCGGAGGGTTGTACATCGCCGACATCGGCAATCAGCGCATTCGTCGCGTTGATCTGCCTTCGGGAATCATTGAGACAGTTGCCGGCACCGGCGAGCGCGGGACGACTGCGGACGGCGCGCCCCTGGCGGGAACGCCCCTCGATGGTCCTCGCGCCATTGACTTCAATTCACGTGGGCAAATGGTTCTCGCGCTTCGCGATGGAAATTCCGTCTTTGGCGTCGATTTGCGCGGCCAGAAACTAATGCGACTGGCGGGCACGGGGCAGAAGGGCTACTCGGGCGATGGCGGATTGGCCCGCAATGCGAAGCTGAATGGCCCCAAGGGAATCGCTGTCGGGCCCCGGGGAGATATTTATTTCGCCGACACCGAGAACCACATGATTCGCGTCATTCGTGCCGGCAGTGGCATTATCGAGGCCGTGGCAGGCGACGGCACACCCGGAGACGGTCCTGAAGGCGCACCCCGGCGTTGCCGTCTGCTGAAGCCGCACGGAGTGTTTGTCGACACCAAAGGAAACGTTTACATCGGTGACAGCGGGAACAACCGAGTGCGAAAGTTGACGGTCGAGTGAATTACCCAAAGAGCTTCTCGACCGGTTTGCCGCCATCGACGATTTTCAACGGGCGACCGATCGGGCTGACGTTTTCCTTTCGGGGGTCGACTTTCAGCGATTTGCAGATCGTGCTGAACAGGTCGGCCACGGCGACCGGGTCGGTCTTCACCGCGCTGCCATCGTCGGTGGAAGCGCCGATGACCTGCCCGCCGCGAATTCCGCCGCCGGCTAAGGCCGCATTGAACACGCGCGGGTAATGGTCGCGTCCTTGGTTGGGGTTGATCTTCGGAGTGCGGCCGAATTCCCCCATCCACACGACGAGTGTACGGTCGAGCATGCCGCGCTGTTTGAGGTCGGCTACCAGGGCTGCAAACGCCGGATCGACGACGCTCGCATGCTTCGATACGGTCGCAAAATTGTCCTGATGGGTGTCCCAATTGCCCATGCGGACTTCGACGAACGTCACGCCGGCCTCGACCAGGCGGCGAGCCAGCAGGCACCCGCGGCCGAAAGGAGAATCGCCGTAACGGTCTTTGGCTTCTTGTGATTCACCGGCGATCTCGAACGCCTTGACGTCGGGACTGAGAATCAGTTTCTTTGTCTTTTCGTACAGTTTTTTATGATCGGAGACGTTGAGTTCGCCACCGCGCGCCGCGAAATCATCTTCAAGATTTGACAGCAGCCCCAGCCGCCGTTCGAAACGCCCGGTTTTGACAGGAACCGCCACGTCTTGCGGAAGCTGCCCCGGGTTGTCGACCGTAAATGGTTCATAATCGACCCCCAGAAATCCCGAACCGATCGTGGCGATTCGTGGGGCCACCGACACAACGGCGGGAAGATCGTGTTCGGGGGGAGATATCTCCTTGGCAATGGCGCAGCCCAGACTGGGGTGCCGCACTGTGCCCGTGGGAAGATACCCCGTGTGCAATTGATACGTCGCCCGCTGGTGTTCGCCTTCTTTGTTGGTCATCGAGCGGATAAGGGCGATATCG
>JAYTRB010000614.1:0-2352 GCA_043746425.1 Planctomycetia bacterium | reverse complement strand
CAGTCATGGCCCGGCGCGCTCGTGAAATTCTGTCGGTCGACACACGCGACGCTTTGGCGCGAATCCGCGTACCCTTCCTTTACATCAGTGGTTCTCGAGACCGGCTTGTTTCGAGTCGAAATGTAGAAGACCTCAGAATTCTCGGTGAACGGCTTGAAACGGCCTTCCTGGATGCGCCGCACCTGATTCTGCAGCGGCAACCAGTCGCGGCAGCACGGGTCATTGAGGATTTTCTGCAAAGGCGCGGCAGAGACACATAAAGGTTGCTAACGATGGCTATTCTTAACAGGCAACTCACGGAGTGATCCCGTTCGAAGCGGTCGGTGGCCGCCCAGCCACTGTGGGTCGTATGTCCGCGAGATCGATTCGGCTCGGGACTAAAGAACAGCGGCAGCTATTGCGGCGGCGCTACCTTCGTCGGAATCGGCGTGTCGTTCTGCAGCCGGTTGCCGGCGGGGGTGGTAACGCGAAATACGATATTCGCCAGATCCGCGGCAGTCGCGACAGCCGGAGCAGTCACGTTGATCTCGAATTGTTCTTGATCGGCGGCAACCGTCACCTTGGGCGCGGTGTATCCCGCCGGCAGATTGACCAGTGAGACTTCAATCGCACCCGTAAACGGCGCCGTACGTTTCAACGTACCAGCCACTTTAGTTTGTGCATTGCCGGTCAACGCAAGGTTGCTCGCGGCCAGTTGCGCGGCGACGGCATTCTGCACCAGTCGGCGGAACGGCAGTGAATAGACCGACGCCAGCACTTTGTCGGAATAGGGATTCGGCAGAACATCGGCCCGCACGGCACTGTCAATCTGACCTTCAACCACCTCTACAGGAACCGCAATACGAAGCATCGCTGCCGTGTCGCCGGGCGACAGGATCTGTTCGGGCAGGCTGCGCATCATCGGAATGGGGATTTGCCGCTGTTTTGCCGGATCGGAAGGATCTGGCTGCAAACGCGACGCTTCCGTGGTCAAGAGCGTCAGTCGAATGGCTTGTCGAACCCAATCGGGGTTCCGCAATTTGAGTGTCACCGGTATTTCGGCGTCGACCCCCCGGAACCAGACGGGGGGAAGGGCCCCCAGTTCGAGTGTCGCCGCCGATTGGCCTGTCAGAGCGACTGTAAGATCATATCGCGCGCTGGCGATCAGCGCCAGTCGGTTGTCGACCGGGCTGAGTGCGACGCGCTGCAGCGGCGGGTCGAGTGCGAGCGACGTTCCGACAATGCGCAGACGCTTGACCGATGATCCTGCAGGAGGACCGCCCACTTTCGCAGACACGACAACGAATGCCTTGCTGACTCCAGCGGGAATCTCAGCGGGAGAAAGGGTGAATTCCGCCGAATTCGGCGAAGACAGGGCAATCGGACCGTCATACCCCGTACGGGTCGCGTCGAGACGCAGAATGGCGCTCCCATCATGGGGAATCGCCACCCGTTCCGCAGCGACCGCGAGTGCGAAGTCGGGGTGGACGACCGGGACAATCCGTAAGCGGTAGACATAATCGGAACCGCCGCGATGGTTGAGATCTCGGATCGCGATCTGAATTGCCGACGCACCGGCAGGCACGGCGATATCCAATGCCGGACGCTCTTCGCTGACGGCCAGCCGATTTCCCTCGGGGTGCGAAAGAACTTCAATTTGAGGGTCGAGTGGCGAATGGATGCTATCGCTGTCGACCTGCAGGTTCAGGGCCATGCCCGGGTTGACGTTGAGAATGTACTTATCGGCCTCGCCATGCCGCGCAATGCGACCATTGATAACGATAGGGACGTGCGTCCTTTGGGCAAATTGGGCGTCAATGATTTGCAACTTTCCGTCGGCGGGTGGATCTTCGGACAGTTCGATCGCCTCGCTGGAGACGATGTTCGGCGCTGGACCGACGGCCCCGGTCTCGGCAGGCAGTCCCACCGCCTGGATGAAGCTCCCCACCTGATTTTGCAGATCGACATTCAGAATTGCGGCAGAATCAATTCCCGAGCCAATAGCCGCGACCGCACGCTGTGTTCCAGCCGCGACAGCTGCGGGAAAAGTCGTGTCGATGAGTTTCAAATCGCCGATTTTCAGGCGATAACTGTTTTGTCCGGGGGCCTTGAAGGCCAGGTCGTGTAATTCGACGGAATAGGCGCCATCGGCGAAGAGGTACGTTTCGATGCGCGTATCACCGCGGTATTGCGGACGGCCCCAGGCGATGCTCAACGGCGCACCGCGCGGATTTCGCAATTCGAGCACAGGATCCATGGGAGCCCCGAGCCGCTTGCATTCAAGATCGATGACAAGTCGTTGCCCGGCCTTGCCGGCAAAGTACACCTTCACTTGCTGTTGCCCCGTCAAGGTTCCCGAGATCGCCACCGGAA
>JAYTRB010000613.1:0-4632 GCA_043746425.1 Planctomycetia bacterium | reverse complement strand
CTTTTTGCTTCGAGATAACACAGTTTCAGCGCGTCGCGGGCCAAGGTACCCGAGAGAAGCGGTGGTTCCCGTCCGGCAGGGAGCGCATCGACAGCGGCCTGCAGCTCGGCTGTAAACGCGGAACACCAGTCGGCCCCACCCTTGAGTTTCGGATTCGTCACCTTGCCGTCGGCGGTAATGAGTGTCAGCGGCCTGTTCAAAACCGGTTCGCCACCGAGCGTGCTGAAATCGTATAACAGCGTCGCCCGCTCAAGATTGATTTCGAAACCATGCGCGAACGCCAGTCCTTTTGCCGAGATTCCTCCGCTGATGCAACTGACCGTTTTTTCGAGATCTTCATACAGATATTGCGTCGAGACGTACTGCACGAATCCCTGTTCGAGAATGCCTCGCGAAAATACTGCCTTCGGCACCCCGCACACCAGGCCGATGAAATGATTGTCGTGGATGTGCAGATCGATCCCCGGTCCGCCCGTTTTACGCAAATCAGCCATGTCGCGCGACCAGTCGGGCTTCGAAATAACCCGGCGAAAATGGGCCGAACGAACTTTGCCGTATTTTCCCGAGCGAATGCACTCCTCGACGAATCGGAATTCGGGAACGAAGGGGAGCACATGCGCGACCATGAGCATCCGTTTGGCCTTCGCCGCCGCCGCAACCATGCGATCGGCTGCCTTCACATCGAGGGCGATTGACTTTTCGACCAGCGTGTGTTTGCCGGCGGCGAGAGCTTCGAGCACGACTTTCTCGTGTTGATCGGTTGGCAGACAGATGTCGATCAGATCAATGTCGGGGTCGGAGAGCAGGGCATGATGATCGGAGTATTTCTTGATCCGCGAGAGATCAATGTGGCGACCGCGTGGCCCGAAATTTCCCTGAATGCCCGTCCAGTCGCCAGCGAGCTTTTTTGGATCGCGCGTGGCGATGGCGGTGATGCGCCCCCCCTTGAGCTTGCGCGCTCCTTCAAAATGGGTCATTCCCATAAAACCGATGCCGATCAAGCCGATGCGCGTCATGTGTCGATCCGAAAGTCAATGCGAAAATAGTACGAGAAGACTGGCGATAATGTCTGGACGCAGGCAGATTTGCAAGGACGGTTCGAAATCGGTCGCGCTCGTTTTCGCCACCAGTCTGATCTTGGTAGAATCGCTTCCGAACGACCAGCTCATCGTCATATCATTTTTGATTTTCGTCATTTCCGCCGACAAGGGAGTGTCAATGAACGACTCACGTCCATTCGTGCATCTGCATTGCCATACGCATTACAGCCTGCTCGATGGGGCCAACCGCATTCCCGAACTGGTCAAGAAGGCCAAAGACGCGGGAATGAACGCCTTGGCGATTACCGACCACGGCAATCTCTACGGAGCGCTTGAGTTCTATACGAAGGCAAAAGAAGCCGGCATCAATCCAATTCTCGGATACGAAGCCTATATCGCCCCCGCCAGCCGCACACACAAAGACGCGGCGCGCATGAAAGAAGCCAGTTTCCATCTGACGCTGCTGGCCAAGAACCGGCAGGGCTTCAAGAACCTCATTAAGATGGCCTCGGTCGCGTTTCTTGAGGGCTTCTATTACAAACCCCGCATCGACAAGGAGCTGCTCGAACAACACCACGAGGGGCTGATCTGCCTTTCGGGGTGCGCGGCCGGGGAGTTGTCGCAGTTGATCCTGGGAGACCGGAAATCAGAAGCCGAGCAGGTCGTTGCCTGGTATCGCAAATTGTTCGGCGATGATTATTACCTTGAAATTCAAAATGCCGGGCTCGAGATCCAGAGACTCTGCGCCGCTGGGACGATTGACCTGGCCCAGCGGATGGGCATTCCGCTCGTCGCCACGAACGACGCGCATTACCTCAATAAGGAAGATGCCGCCGGGCATGACGTACTGCTGTGCGTGAATACTCACAGTCTGCGAAGCGACGCGCGGCGGATGAAAATGGAGGGAAGCGAGTTCTTTGTCCGTACGCCAGACGAAATGTATGCCGCCTTCCCGGGCCTCGAGGACGCCGTCGCCCGGACGCAAGAGATCGCCGACCAGGTGCAGATCGACCTCGACCTGAAACAGCGACACTTTCCCGTCTTTGCTTCGCCTGCCGGCCAGACCGACGTCGATTTCCTGCGCGAAAAATGTGTGGAAGGCCTGAAATGGCGGTATGGCGACAACCCCTCGAAGGAAGTGCTCGATCGACTCGAATATGAGTTGTCGGTCATCAATCGCATGGGTTTTGCCAGCTACTTTCTCATTGTCTGGGACTTCGCCCGTTTTGCTCGCGAAAACGGAATTCCGGCTCTGGCTCGCGGTTCGGCGTGTGGGGCCATCGTGGCCTACCTTTTAGGCCTCAGCAACGTCTGCCCGCTCAAGTACGACCTGCTCTTTGAACGGTTTCTCGACCCGAACCGGGCCGAGGCGCCTGATATCGACATCGACTTCTGCCGCGACCGCCGCGAGTTGGTGCTCAATTACGTCAAGGAGAAATACGGCGAAGCCAATGTGGCGCAGATCGGCACGTTCGGCACGCTCGGGGCCAAGGCCGTGATCCGCGACGTAGCGCGGGCGCTGGCCGTGCCCCTCGACCGGGTCGATGAAGTCGCCAAATTTGTCCCGACCGGCCCGAATGTCGATCTCGCCGACGCCCTCAAGGAAAGTGCCGACCTGAAGGCCGCCTACGACCAGGATGCGACGATTCGCGAAGTCATCGATTTCGGACTCTTGCTCGAAGGTCTCGCCAAAAGCGCAGGGACGCATGCAGCCGGCGTAGTGATTGCCGACCAGCCGCTGACAGATTACGTTCCGCTTCAGAAGATTAGCGGCAAAGACGACGTCATCACGCAGTGGCCGATGGCCGACGTCGAAAAAGCGGGCCTGTTGAAGATGGACTTTCTCGGTCTGCGAAACCTGACGATTCTCGACAAGGCAGTGCAGAATGTCAAAAAACACCGCGGGCTCGAACTTGATCCGCTGAATTTTCCACTTGACGACAAAGCCACCTTTGCCCTGTTGCAGCGCGGCGAGACGAAAGGCATCTTCCAATTGGAAGGGGGCGGCATTCGTGACCTGCTCACGAAAATGAAGCCCGACACATTCAACGACATTATCGCCACGTCGGCCCTTTATCGACCCGGTCCCCTCGAAGGGGGAATGGTAATGACGTACGTGAACGTCAAAAATAAGATCGAACCGGTTCCTACGCTGCACCCCGTCGTCGACGAAATTCTCGCCGAGACCTATGGTGTCATGGTGTATCAGGAACAGGTAATGCGGATTCTGAACCGCCTGGGAGGAATCGAGCTTTCAAAAGCGTACGCTTGCATCAAGGCCATCAGCAAGAAGAAAGCCGAGACGATTGAGAAGAACCGCGCCGAATTCGTGAAGGGGGCCCAGGAACGGGGCATGTCGCAGGCCGAGTCGCAAAACCTGTTCGGTTTGATTGAAAAATTCGCCGGTTACGGGTTCAACAAATCGCATTCGACCGCCTATGCGGCGATCGCCTATCAAACGGCGTACCTGAAGGCGCATTACCCGGTGGAATTCATGGCGGCCCTGTTGACATGCGGCATGGAAGACACAGACCGCATCTGTGAACATGTCGACGACTGTCGGCGAATGAAGATTAAGGTTCTAGCGCCTGACGTCAATCAGTCGGTGGTCGAATTCGGAGTGAAGGGCGATCAATTGACGTTCGGGCTGGCAGCTATCAAGGGGGTAGGCGAACAGGCAGTTTCGGCAATCGTCCGCGACCGCGAGGCGCACGGGCCCTTCCGCGACATGTTCGATCTCTGCGAACGCGTCGATTCCAAACAGCTTACGAAGGGCAACCTCGAAATCCTGGTGAAGGCCGGGGCGCTGGATTCGTTCGGCCCTGAACGAAACCAGCATCTGGCACTGACCGACCGGGCCATGCAGAACGCCGCTTCAAAACTGCGCGACAAACAGGCCGGGCAGAAGAACCTTTTCGGCGGCGAAGACGAGGTTCTCGCCGAAAAAGGAGCGACACTGCAACTTCCCGATGTCGCCCCGATGTCGCCCAGTCAGAAACTGGCGTCCGAGAAAGAGGTCTTCGGTTTCTACCTCACGTCACATCCTTTGACCGAACATTCGTCGAAGTTGCAGTTATTTTCGACCCACACGACAGCCGATCTGGCGGCGGCCGCCGACGGCATGGAAGTACGCTTGGGGGGAATGATCTCAGCGATCAAAAAGACGAGCACGAAAAAACCAAGCCGCAACGGCCATTCGAAATACGCGAATTTTGACTTTGAAGATGTCCGCGGAACGGTGCGATGCATCATGTGGCCCGAGGATTTCGCCCGCCTGGGCGAAAACGTCAAGTCTGAAGCCATCTGCTTTATTGAGGGGCGCGTCGACCGTCGGGGTCGCGAGCCCAACGTTGTCATCAACAACCTGATCACGCTCGACGAGGCCTCTCGCAAATTCACCGATCAGGTGGCGATCAAGTTTCTACGAGGCTTACACAGTGAAGGAGAAATCGACCAGGTGGGAGAAATCCTCCGCCGACACCCGGGCCGCTGCGGGGTGGCGATCGTGATCGAATCCTTCGACGACCAGAACCCCACGGCACGGCTTCGTTTTCTACTGGCTCCGTCACCCGAGCTCAAAGTGGCCGCCGAT
>JAYTRB010000612.1:0-4267 GCA_043746425.1 Planctomycetia bacterium | reverse complement strand
GCTGGAGTTCTGTATCGCGACAACGATTTCTTCCGGCGGCGACAATTAGAATTCTCGGTTTGGGCGACCGGAGAGGATCGGCCGGCAGGAAGGAAACACGGGGCCACCAGAATTGTGGGAAATTGGTGCCGATCGTCAGAGCGAACAGTTGCGTCGAGCAATCGCAATGTATCGACCCAATGAGTTCTCTGTCTTGCCGCTTGCAGAATCATCGGTCGGCCCTTGTTGCAGTTTTCCCCCGCTTATCTTCCCGCATCTGGCGGCCGGTCCGGTCCAGCAGTTCCCGATACTCGACAAACGACACCGGCGTCGCATTTCTTTTATCAGTCGCCAGTGGTCTTCGGTCGCCGGTGCCGCATAAACGCGCTACGTCATTTAGGCTGCCGGCCAAGAATATCGGAGGGTCTCTGGCATGCCTCTGACCTCGTTGCCCCCATAGAACTGAGCACCGTGTCAACGGCCCTTTCAGGATGATTCATGAGACCAAGGAGCAGAATCCCATCGCTGATTTAGTTGTGCCCGAGTCTGGCGGCTTCTGCTGCCAAGGCTTGAAGCAGCCCGCAATCCCAGAAGTCGCGCCTCCAGTCGATCGTTTGTTGCTGCAAGCGCGACAAAGGCACGACATCATCAATCCTTGGCCGAGTGACATGAAGTTCCTTCACAGCAGATGCGGCGCTGCCTCTGCCGGCAGACCTCGCGCCGCTCCTCGAGCGGCTGCAAATGTCGGGTGAAAATTTGCTCGACCTGATCCACGAGTTGCGGCGCGCCACGGGAACTCCCGCGTCGTCGACGTAAGTCCGCGCAGAGTCGGCCTTGAACTTCGTTCCGGGGAGTTGCCGCGTGTTCAAAAAGAGCGAGCGGCCCGATTTCCATTGCCCGATTTCCATTGCCGACGATCCGAGGAATCTAATTCAGTGCTCGCTTCGCCTTTGCTGCCGCCTCGGTGAGTGGGAATTGTTCGACGATTTCCTTCAGTATTTTACGGTAAGCATCCGCCTTGCCGACCTTCAGCAGCGATTCGGCGGCGCGCAGTTTCGAGTCGGCCGCTGACTCAGCCTTGGCAGCCTTGGCTTGGGCGCTAGCATTGGCAAGCTGCTTTTTTTCATCGGGACTGAATTCTGGCTCGTCATCGATCATTCGCGACTTGAAGTCAACGCGGAGTAAATCGGTAAGATCGCGCGTACTCAGGGCGACTTGCAACACAAAAACGGTGTTAGTCGCGTTTTTCGTCGTATATGTCTTTGTGCCAGCGACTTCGAAAACAAGATCTTTGAGCGCGATGACGTCTTGATCGACGACGCTGGTCAGGTCCATACCCACAAGCCAGAGGGCCTGATCTCTCGGGTTAAGCGCGTGGAAAGGAATTGCAATGCATTCACCGCGGTTCTTCTCGATAACTTGTATAATCTTGACGCTCGCTTCAACGAGTCCAACGTCATCGGTCGTTAATTCGTTCAATTTCAGACGACGCAGCGGCAAGGGCTCCCCGATTTTTCGTTTGATTGCTGCGCGCAATCGCGAAATTTGCGTCCGATGCGGCTTCTCCGCAGCAGTATCGCCGGACAAGATTGCGGCTTTCAGTAGTTCCTTTGCCTTTTCAATGGCGATTTCTGCATCCTCACATTCTTTGAGTCGCACATCGCGTTCCTCCTGCAACTTTCTGACGAATTCGACAGCCTTGGCGCTCCGTGAAGAATCAGTGAAGGGAGTCGCAGTCGTGGCCACCCGTGGCGACCGTGACTCGCGCGACAGAAATGCAATCTCGGGTAGAGGCTGGATGCTTGCGCCAGCCGATTTATCGAGCATGCCCCGAATGTCGGCGGCTGAAATGGCGAAGTTGACGTTCTGTGCATTCTTGAACGCGAGCGTATTCATCCCAACCACTTTGCCTGCCATGTTGACCAGTGGTCCGCCGCTATTGCCGCCGGAAATCGGAGCGCTCGTTTGAATCCATGTTCCTTTGTCGTTCCCACCAAATTCTGCAAGCTCCTTGCCCGCACGAACCGCTGAAACGATTCCGTCTGTCACGGAAAACGAGAGTCCCTTGGGCGCACCGAAGGCGACAACCGATTCTCCTTTTCGGGGTTGCTCGGTGGATAACGAAACAATTTCCATTTTTCCAGGAGAGTTGATCTTCAGGATTGCAATATCCAATTCGGCATCGAATCCCAGAACGCCGGCAACTTCTAACTTCGCGTCGTTGCGGAAGGTAGCTGTCGCGCGTTTTGCCCCTTCGACAACATGAAAATTCGTCACCGCGACGCCTTCGGCACTGACGACGAAGCCGCTGCCGACTGCCTTCCCGTCATTGGTATCCACGTCGATGCGAATGACTGCTGGCTCGATCGCCGCAACAATCGTGGAGAGTTCTTGCCGAAATGGTTTGCCAGCCGGCGCGCTCGGCGGGGTCGGGTATTCGGTCCGGGTGATATCCATGTCCGATGACGACGAGGTAGACGCCGCCCTTTGCTGCACGCGAGGATCGCCCCAGAAAGCCCAGGCAAAGTTTGCTTTTCCGGCACACTGGACTTCAAGCCGAAGCTGTTCAGTGCCCTTTATGGAAACCTCACACGCTTCAGAATCCCCGTGCTTCTGCAATGGGCACGACTCCCATAGCAGCTTCCCGTCTCCAAAGATACGGAACCTTACGGGCGATACAGCCATTCCGTTCCACTGGAAGCGCTTGGCGTTATCCAATCCATCATCGGGGACAGCGGAGTTAATCGCGGCCGAACCACGAAAGAGATCAAACTTGCGTCCCAGAGAGTAGGTCACGTACGCACAACCCCGATCGCTATCTGGCGGAGCCATCGACAGTGAATGCGTTAAGACTTTTCCTTCCAGGCGGCATCGCTGTACATCAGGAGCGGCATAGCCTGTCGAGCCATGCTTGCCAAAAATGGGCTCGCATTGGTTCACGTCAAACTTCTGCTCTGCGAGATCGTCGAGATAAGTCTCGTTGGTTGCAGGACTGGAATTGATTGCCCCCGGCGTAATCACTGCCGGACTTGTGCCGGAAGCTGGCGCGTCCGCAGGAGGCGGTGCGTCCTTTCCGCATCCGGTCACTGTAAACGACGCGCCTGCAAGAAGCAGCACTAATAGCCAGCGCGCAGTCCATTTCTGAAACTGGCACAACTGCAATAATGTCAGTCTTGCTGTCACGTCAGACCTCCACCTCGTTGGTCGTCCCGGGGTTGAATATTGCTTATCGCCAACCGAATTGTACGGTCGGTAATCACCATATCTTGCGCGTAAGCGCGGCTCAGGTCAAGCCGTTGAATTTCTCCCGCAGTGACGACGCGGGCGGGCGATGAGCTTTCGGGGCCCGAGCACCTGAACCGCGCGAGATCGGGCCCGTCAATTCGGTGCGGGTATCAGTCGGAACGCTTTCAGCGTCTGGGAATGGTCAATGGCGCGTCGCAGCCCCGGCCGATTGAGAACGCAAAAACGCGTCATGATGGCCGAAACAAAAAGCAGCGTCGCCCTTTAGTCGCTCAATCTGGAGATTTACTTTCACTATTTATGATCGGCAGGAATAAACAGCAACGACGCGGTCTTTGTCGTCGGTGAACACGAATATGAAAAGGTCAAACATCCGTTGATACACGAGCAAGTGACGTTCAACGGGACGATCGGGAATGAAGCCAGCAACGTGTTCTGGTATTACCTGCTCACCGGGATTGAAGATGTAAGTCGGCTCGCCCAATAGCTTGATTGCGTCAGCCTCACTCATGCCGACAGACACGCGCGTTGAGAGCCTCACCACTTCCAGGTTCCATACAGCGAATCCCGAAATTGCAATTGCTATCGCAGAAAAAACGATACTTGCAACAGAAAAAGCATCCCCATGCGCGCCAACGGGCTTCTGGAATCATTCGTAATCCTCCAGCTCCTCGACAGATTCCATGAGTCGAACTCCTGTCGAATCAGGGTAAATTGCGATGAGCGTAACATATCCAAAAGTGCCAATCCACTTTCCTCTCAAGCCACCGGCCCAGGTAGAGCCGATAATTTTCGCCTTAACACGCTTGTGCCGCCAAGACGTGACTTGGTCCGTGGCGGTCACCGATTGGCGACCCCCACGCGGGATACGCAGAAGACAATTTGTTATCCCAGGATGACCACCCCTTAAACCCCTTTCGTGGAATCAAAATTCCCTTCCGTTCGATCACGGAGCGAATTTCTTAAGCCTGAAGTGCCAAACGATGGTCCTTCCCGTGCAGAGTGACCATAGGGAGTCTCGGGCGCGCGGGTTCGCCGGGGAGAA
>JAYTRB010000611.1:0-2742 GCA_043746425.1 Planctomycetia bacterium | reverse complement strand
CGACGTCCTATTCCGCGCTGCCCATCTTCTAAAGGGCGAAACGGAACCGAACGTCGATCCTAAGAACTGGAGCGCCACGCAGAGTGACATGTCGGGCCTGAGGACAGCATCCGACTACTCGGCAGCGCCTGCGGCTGACGCTGGTGGAGATGCTCGGAGGCGTGTGACAGTCTTCACAATATAGCCGATTGCGAATTCGATTTCGTCTTCGGTCGTGAACCGTCCCACACCAAACCGCAGACTGGCTTTCGAGTGCGATTCTGATACACCCATGGCCCTCAAAACATGGCTGGGCTGGGGGTCGGCCGTAGTGCAGGCAGAACCTGCACTGACGGCAATTTCGGGCAGATTCATCATGAGCGCCTCGCCATCGACCCCGTCGAAACTTACATTCAGGTTTCCTGGCAGACGTTGGCTCGAATGCCCATTGACTGCGAGCCCGCTCAGGCTGTGCGACAGACCGTGCCAGAGCCGATCGCGAAATGCTGCAAGTCGAACGGCTTCAACGGGAAGTCTTTCGGCGGCTTGTCGGCAAGCGACTCCGAAGCCGACGATGAGGGGAACAGCAAGCGTCCCGCTGCGCAGGTGGCGCTCGTGTCCGCCGCCGTCGAACAGTGGTTCCAGACGGATTCGTGGTCTGTCGCGGCACATATAAAGCGCACCGACCCCCTTTGGTCCGTACAGCTTGTGGGCGGAGAGACTGGCGAGGTCAACTGACAAGTGAGCCAGATCGATGGGAATCCTTCCCACCGCCTGGACGGCGTCGCAATGCAATAGCACATTTCGCGCCCGGCAGATTTCTCCAATCTCGCGAATCGGGTTGATCGTGCCGACCTCATTGTTGGCCAGCATGACTGACACCAGAATCGTGTTTGGGCGCAGCGCCGAAGAAACTGCGCGGGAATCGACCTGCCCCGCGCGATCGCAAGGAAGAATCGTCAGTTCGCATCCTTGTCGCTCAAGCTTCTTTGCGACATCAAGTACTGAGCGGTGTTCAATGGCGCTGATGACGAGGTGACTGCCACGGGGGGCGGCCCGCAGCACCCCTTTGAGCGCCAGATTGTTCGACTCGGTGCCGCCGCTTGTGAAGACAATCGCCTCAGCCGGGGCATTCACGAGGCATGCGATCTGCTCCCGGGCAATTTCGACAGCTTCGGCGGCTTCCCATCCATAGCAGTGGTTGACGCTGGCCGCGTTCCCGAACTGCAGATCGAAAAAAGGAAGCATGGCAGCGACGACTTGCGGATCGACACGCGTCGTCGCGTGATTGTCGAGATAAACCGGACGGCTCGGCGGACAAAGCGGCGGCGAGATGGTGGGGGCGTCGGACATTCCGCTGCTGATTGTAATCGACGACCCAACAAGAACCAATCCGGGTCAGTATTTCCAATTCACGCCGAAGTTCACCCAATTGTAGCTGAACTGCTGGCGGGCAGAATGAATCGTCGGATCCAAAAGGTTGTAATTGATGATGCCCGGAGCCCGTGCGATCTCCCCGACATATACAAAATTGTATCCCACTCGAAACGTGGCGTACTTGAAGACTGGCCATTGATTGACATAAGGAATCAGCGAAAAGATCGGAATATCGCCATTGATCGACGTGTCGATAAGCGGCGAGATGTGCAAGTTTGTTCGCGTGTGAGTTGTCGTGCCTGGGTTCTGCAAGCCCAGCGAGGCGGGACCAGCCAATACATTGGGCGTGAGGGAAATGTCTGCTAATGTTTTGTACTGCCCCACATTGGCGGATGAGACTGTCATTTTTTCAATATCGGCCATGGCGCCGAATTTCGTCACACCCCAGATCTTCAGCTTGTCTCCTCCCAGGTCGTAGCGCACGCCCAGCATCGGGCCTATCAGATTGTTGGTTGTCGCCGAATCAATTGTGGTCGTGTACGGCGATGTCAGTTGTGTAAACGGGCCCGTGATGAGGGTTGAGCCTGTCGTGCCACCACCAACACCACCACCGCCGCCAGCGGTCGAGGGATTGGTCACCGTATAGCCCTGCCCACTGTCCTGGCCCTGCACGAGAAAGTCTTCGTGAATCTGCAAATACTTCGCCCCATACATGAACCGGAGCTTGAACGTATTGCGTTCAAAAAACGGGGCGAGGAAGAAGTCGGCATCGGCGCCGAAGATCTGTTGCGTCGACTGCGTATAGAATTGAGAGTCGAACGGCAGGACGACACCCGCGCCGTTTCCGGAGTTCACAACGATGCCCGCCAGGGGAGCGATCGGCGTTCCTTGCTGGGCGGCGGTCTGGAGGAAGCTCAGGCTGTTCTGGAAGAGGACGAATCCCGACAGTTCAGCCCCCGAGCCATCCGGATTCTCGAACCCATACCGCGCCTTCATGCCGTTGTGGAAGATCTGCGGGAGAAACCCCGTGGTGTTGTAGATGCCGTTCGCGGGAAAAATGTTCGTCACGCCATCGGCGGCCGGAAATGCTCCGACAGAACTCTGTGCCGGATCGCCGATGAAGTTTTCTCCGGGCCGGTTCCCATGCCCGTACAGGTATTCCAGACTGAAGTAATATTTCTTGGCGAAATTGTTGTCGGTGTAGTTATTCCATTGCCCACCCTCATTGAAGGTCGTGTCAATCCGGTTTTCGTAGGGAGACGTTTCGGGCCACGCATTCGGCGGCGGCATTTCCGGAGAGTAATAGCCCTGGCCCGGAACCATGAAGTTTCCTGCCGAACCTCCGTACGCACCATTCTGGGCGTATTGGATGGGTTGCGTTCGTTC
>JAYTRB010000610.1:0-3143 GCA_043746425.1 Planctomycetia bacterium | reverse complement strand
TTCGAGAATATCGGTCTCAAATTCTGCGAGCACTCGAACGGCTTCAGATCTCACGAAATAGTTCAAATGAGAGCGCGAAAGAATCATGGGTCGCGCCGTGCTGGCATCGGGCGGAGTCGCAATCCGCAACCGGCATCGTGTTTGACTTCCGAGATTCAACCGCCATTCATTCCAGACTGGGTCTGAGGCTGGCGCGGGACCAGAGATTTCGCCGACCGTACTCGTCAGAACGAGCCCGCGCGCAATCCGCAGCGTTAGTCGCGAAATCGAGGCCGGAGGGAGTTCGACGTCGAATTCGGTGCTGGTCGCGAGGTTTCGGCCGGTAAGGCTCCAATCGGCGACAAGGCGTCCCCGCGCGCGATTGACAATGATTGATGTGGCTCCCGCGGGGTCTATTCCCCACACTGCCGCGACAGGAGGCCCTTTCGATTCCTGTTCAGACCATTTCAAATTTGAGACATTGAGGTTCATTCGCCCTACAGAGAATACGCATGCCTTCAAATCTGGCCGGCGCACAAACCATTCCAAACGCGATTCCTGCAATTCGGCGTCAACCAGCGTCGCCGTGTATTCGGCCCGCTCGAGGAATGTGGCTGGGCGATCACGTTGAAGTTCACGCACCTGGGCAAGTTGCCGATCGAGTTCGGCCAGTTCAACGGGCTGCCAGTCGCCCGCCGAGGTCCACCGTTCGATTTGGTCTTCGGGAATGTAGATGCGGCGGACGGACGGAATTGCCCCGGCGTCGCGCGGCAGATCGTCGCCTGCGAGGGCCCGTTCGGCCACGAGCATTGCGGCGCAGAGTACCAGAAACAACAGGGGGCGCAGCAGCGTGAGTTGACGCGGCACCCCGGTCATGTGCGATTCCCCGACTCCGACAACTGGGCGGCCGCGTGGGCCGCATCGGGCGGTGTGCGGAGCGACGTGAAGTCGTCAGAGCCGACAGCTGCCGCCGGACTGCGGACATGCGACGAGGCCGGAGTCATGAAGCCACTTGCCGGATTGAGTGTCACGGTGACGGGACGCGACCGGCGCTTCAAGAAGCCTTGGATCGCCGCCGCCAGAACGGCAAGCCCGACTCCCACGCCGGCAGGCTGCATGAGCACTTGCACTGGGGCCGCAAACCACACAGCCAGCAGCGCCACCACGAAGGCGACCATTAAGAATGTGAGCACATGCCGCATTCTCGGCCAGTACAGCAGCACCCACCCCAACGACAGCGCCGTTCCCGCACTGATCAGCACGATCCCACCCTGGCTCATCGCGCGGAAAATCAATCGAGGGGGCGGTCCAAAGGCGCTGAACACGTAGCGGTTGCCGCCGGCAGGCCCCGGTGGGAAGTCTGGACCGGCCGCAGCCCCGATCCATTCGTCCATTTCGGCGACCGTAAAGTCGGGTTCGCGCGACCAGAACCAGTTCCCCGAGCGCCAGTGATAATCGGGAGCGAACCCCGATGGCTCAGTGAATAGATGCTGTTGAACCGGAAGGTCAATTTCCCAGCGAACCTGCGCCGCGCTCTGCTCTTCTGACAGCCGCGGGGCTTCTAATACGTATCCCGCGCTGAGACGCGGCATTGATGTTGACTTCGCCAGATAATCGATCGTCAATAGATGCGCGCCGCCGCGCCCGCTGGCATTGAGAATCAGGTTATAATTGGTCGTGCCGTCGGGCGCACTTGCGGCGGTCTCTACGTGCAGTTTGCGATCGCTATTGTTCCACAGGAAAGCGACGGCTTCGATTTGCGGCCCAAACGCCACCGACAACTCCGAAATACCCTCTGCCAATTCGTACTGGGCGCGGCTCTGGATCGTGCCCTCAGGCGAGATTCTCGTACGAATCAATGTTTTCATTACGAGCGCGCCTCGCGGTTCGCCCTTGGGATGGCCCGCCTTAATTGTCACCTGTCGGCAGGCCTGCGACAGCACCCACTCGGGCAGGCCCTCGGGAGACAACTGTCGCAGCCAGCCTTCGCCTTCAACGGCCACGTCGCGCCCGGCGGCGTCACGGCACGAGAAGCGCGTCGCCGAAAAAACCACGTCGTGACACTCGACCAGCGGAATCTGAAAAATCGTCTCGCGCAAGTCGGGTTGCGCCGTAGTTCGGTCGAGTGCATAGTGGACTTCGATTTCAATCCGCCCGATGGCCGGAGGTTCAAGCGGCATCCGAATCTCGGGAGGTGATCGGCCAGTTGCGGGCGACACCGTGACGGGCAGTTCCTGCTGATCGATTGCGAAGAACTTGAGCTGCTCGGCCGGAACTCCAGCCGGAATCGCAAATCGCAGTTGCGAGATTCGCTCGTAAGCCACCTCAAGCACAATCGTTTGCCGCACTGTGACGGCGTTGCTGCTGATCGATGCGCCGACCGTGGTCATCCCCTGAATTCTGCGCGGATGAACGGCTAACGCCAATGTCAGATCTGTTTGGGATGAATCCAGACGATAGTCTGTCCGTCGCAGGGGCTGCCATTCGCGGGGTACCACGATTCTGGGGTCGGGAATCGCCACCGGTCGCAGCTTCGTCGTTTCGGCCGCGCGGAGGTCAGCCTCAACGTTGTCGGCCGAAACAACGGCCAGGGGAGTGGCAACAGGAAACCGGCCGTACCCTTCGGGAACGGGCAAAGTCAGCGGAGTCTGCTCAATGCCGTTGTTCACGGGGCGCCGCGCGCGTATCCGCAGATTGACGTGCGTCTTGACCGGTTCGGCAAATTCGAGGCGAATCACATCGGGATCGCCTGCTTCCCCGTTCAGGCGCAGATCGATATGTCCGGGCAGTTCGGCCTCAGTCGTCCAACCCTGCTCCTTCCAATGGGGCCAGCGCAATCGGAAACTGCCAATGCTCCCCCGTTTGACTTGCACGTTGTAGGCCGCTTCGAGCTCGAGCGCGTCGCTTGAGACGTGCAGCACAATCGCCGGATCGACGGTCAGGTAGGGGTCGATGTGCTGCAGTTTCATGCGCAGGAGCAGTCGATTCAAGAACCGGTACGCCGTGCTGGCCTGGGTTTGGCGCAATGCGCCCGGTAGATCGGTCTGATCAACCCGCTGCAAAAACTTGTCTTCGTCGGGCAGGCGAACGATGCGAAATTCACCGACGATCACGACTGCGAGGTATCCCCGTTGCCAGCCCGCCCGCTCAACGTCAAAGCCTTC
>JAYTRB010000609.1:0-2819 GCA_043746425.1 Planctomycetia bacterium | reverse complement strand
CTGTAAAAAACTTTCTCGAACGATGGAGCTCGCCACGAGCAGCGCCGACGAGAAACATTTGCAGTTATTCTGGAAGCGGCAGCGGCTCGGGAAGTTCGTTGAACAGGGAGTCGTCTGCATCAACCCTGGCGGAGCGTTCGGCTCGGCGAAACACTGGTCAGTCTCTTCTTTTGCGCAGCTCGCCCGACAGATGGCTGCGGAGTTCGAGAAGCGCGTGCTCGTGTTGTGCGGGCCCGCCGAACGAGCCGAGGCGAAGGAAATAGTCCGATTGGCCCGACACCCAGCGGTGGTCAGTCTGGCGGACGAGCCGGCCTCGCTCGGCCTGACCAAGGCCGCGATCCGCCGGTCAGATCTGCTGATAACAACCGACAGCGGCCCGCGGCACTTTGCCCCTCCGTTTCAGGTGCCGGTGGTCACGCTCTTCGGCCCGACGCACACCGCCTGGAGTGAAACGTATTATGAGCGCAGCCTGCATTTACAGCTCGACGTCGATTGCGGTCCTTGTCAGCAAAGAGTCTGCCCGCTCAAGCATCACAAGTGCATGCAGGATTTGAATGTGGGGTGGGTCTTCAAGGCGGCCGCGACGTTGCTCGAAAGATTTCCGGCGAAACAAAGGGCCGCGTGACTGCGAGGGACTCGATGGCAAATCGTGGTTTCGCAATGAAAGACCCCGCTCTCACTGTGGGAGAAGGAGGCGGCGCGGGCTGCCAGCCATGGACGATACGCCAGCCCCCAGACACTCTTTCCGAGAGAGTGCAAAAAAACAGCGCGGGCGACTATGTGGCCTTGTCGGGCGACGCCGATTCGTTGCTTCAGAATCATCGCGTTCGGGGCGTGGCAGAATTCGAAGACTGGGATGCCCGGCGGCTGACGATCAATCAGGCATTTCGTGGTATTCTGCTGGCCAACGGGCTGACGACATTCGCCGCCCTGTTTCGCGTTGCAGGAGGCGAAGTCGTCCGCATTGTCGGCAGCCGCAGCACGGCTCGGATTGTTCTTACGAGTGCCACCGGGCCGCAAGCATTCTACCTGAAGCGCCATGAGCGACCCCAGGTTCTCGATCGCATCAAGCCGCTGTTGCATTTGTCGTGGCCGATTCTGGGAGCGCGCAATGAATTTGAGGCGATTCTCAGGTTTCATGCCGTTGGAATCCCCACGATGACGCCGGTTGCGTTCGGGGAAAGCCAGGGACTTTCACTGCTGCTGACGCAGGATTTGGGGACCGACCTGACACTCCGCGACTGGGTGAACGAAAAAACCGGCCAGCAAGCCGATGGTCAACATGAGGCAGCTGCCGATGGTTTTTCACTGAAACGCCGCGTGATAGCGCATGTGGCGCAGATTGCCCGCAAGATGCATGACTGCGGGCTGCATCACCAGGACTTTTACCTCAATCACCTGTTGTGGTGTGGCGACCCGGCTGGCCTCGACATTCGCGTGATTGATCTGGGGCGGGTGTGCCACAGTTCGCGGCTTACCTGGCGGTGGGTCATCAAAGATCTGGCGCAGCTCGACTTTTCGGCCCGCAACCTCGCCTGTCACGATCGGCTGCGATTTCTGCGGTTGTATCTGGGCCGTCCCTTTCGCGCCTCCGATCGCTGGCTCATTCGGCAGATCATCTGCAAGTCGCGAAACATCGCATCACATACGGCGAAGAATGGACTATAGCGGTCGATCGGGTCTATCGTTCAATCGCGCGCCGCGGGGGCCACAATGAAGGCACTTCCTTCCCGCAGCCACACTTCTTGCGGCGTCGGCACGTCGTGGAAACGCTGAATAGTTCCCGACGGCCAGCGAACGACCATTTCGTCGATCTGGCTGGCGTTTCCTGTACCGAAAATGAGTCTGCGTTCGTTGCTCGCCTGATAGCCATCTCCGGCCGTGAGTTGACGCACGATCGTCTGCTGGCCGACGCGAGCGCTGACGGTCGTACCGATGGCATCGCGATTCGACTGAACTCCGAACAGGCGCAGAGAGAGATATCGTCCGGCGGTCTGCGTCGTGTTCGTCAAGAGGGCGGCGCGGTCTGCCAGATGACCGACGACGAGGTCGTCGCGGCCATCACGATTCCAGTCGAGGCGTGCCACGGCACGCCCCAGCCATTGGCCATTGAAGTACGGGCCCAGTTCGGTTGCATCCACCTGCACAAAAGATCGGTCATGCCATCGATACAATCTGGGGGGCATTCGGTACGGTTTTCCGTACTGACGCAAGTCGTCGATGTGGCCGTTAGCGGTGAACAACTCGAGACGGCCGTCGAGATCGACGTCCAGGAATTGAGTTCCAAATCCCAGGACGTCGAGAGATAAATCATGGAGCCCCGATTCTCGGGTTCGGTCCTGATAAAAGCCCCCCGGCGCGCTGACGAAAAGTGTGTTCGCCTCGCCCAGAAAGTTCGTGATATAGACGTCCAGTTCTCCGTCGCCGTTGACGTCACCCAGGGCGATTCCCATATTTCCTTTGGCTTTGCCCTCGCCGTTGACGGCGAGGCCACATTCGATTCCGCGGTCTTGCAGCGAAGCCGGGCGATCTCGCGCCGGTTCAGCGACGAAAAAAGAGTTCGGCGTAGTGTCGTTGGCCACGAGGAGACTCAGTCGGCCTGTCCCGCGCGCATCCCACGCTGCCAGGCCGAGCCCCTTGCCGTTACCTTCTCCCAATAGCAGGTCGGCCGTGGCGTCACGAAATTGGCCATCGCCCTGATTGATCCACAGGCGGTCGGCCCGACCTTCAAAGTCAAACGGCATGCACATCATCGGGGCGCCGTCAGGGTGATGTCGGCAGACTCGTTCAAAAACATCGGGTGCCGTCACGTAATTGGC
>JAYTRB010000608.1:0-2302 GCA_043746425.1 Planctomycetia bacterium | reverse complement strand
CGGAGGCGACGGCTTGTAAGGCCGGAATTCCGTAAAGTTGGGCCAGTTCATCGTTCACAAAAGTATAGTCGGCATCGAGAATGTCGAGCACCGAAGCGTCATCCTGAAAAAAATGGGTGAAGAATTGAATCGACTCTTCATACATCGTCCCGCGCACGCTCACGAACGTCGGGAAGTGCCGCTCGCTTTTCTCGTCAAGATGATCGAAATCGTGAATGTGCAGCCATTGGCAGGCGAATTCGGTCGCCAGGCGCCGCACGCGGCCATCGCGCAGCATGCGGCGGGTCTGAGCCACGACCATCTCGCGGTTTTGCAGTTCGCCAGCCGCCGCCAGCTGGCGCAGCTCTTGATCGGGTTGCGAAGCCCACAGAAAATAACTCAATCGACTGGCCAGTTCCCAGTCAGAAACGGGCCCCGCGCTGTCACCCGGCCCTGGCTTTTCAACCCGGTAGAGAAACGCCGGTGCCACGAGGATTCGGGCGAGCGTCAATTTCATCGCTTCGTCGTGCGGAATCTCTTGTTCGCGAAGCCGGGTGTAGAGGCCGCGAAGTTCAATGGCTTCAGCTTCGGTCAGCCTGCGGCGATACGCCAGGGCTGCGAAATCGAGCAAGGCGGCAACGTGCTGCGGCTGACTGGCGATCATCAACTGTCTGAAGGCGGCCGCGCGATCGTTAATCGGCTTACGCATCGGTTCAAAGACCGTGGGGTCGGCGTCTTGCGTAGCGAATTCCATGAGCTGGGCAAACGCATCGACTAGCGTCAAAGCGTCCTGGCTGATGTAATGCAGCTCATCCCAATAGCGGTCGAGCAGCGACTTTTGCGAGTCGTCGAGCATCAATCGAGCGAGCTGGTCGTCTTCACGATAGAAAAGTGTGAGCGTTACCACTTCATCAATGGGAACAATTTTCGTATAGCACAAGGCGGCGGGAAAGAGCTGTCGAAAGGCGTCGAGCCCCGTCTCGACCCGTTTTCGGGCCGCGCTGTTGGCGTTGGTCAGAATTGGCGCCCCCGGCTGGAATGTCGGTGGCGCTGCAAGTTTGCCGACAACGACCTGCAATTGCGCGCTCCCCTCGCCGCCGATGTCTTTGTCGAGCCGCCCCGTCGTAACCAACTCACATCCCGCCACGAGATCGGCCGGCAGACGAATCTCGACGACGGCCGGCGCGCGAACACAGAGGCTGGCAGATTCGATCGATTTGCCGTCTGGTCGCTTGCCGAACAGCGCCGGGTCGGGGCCCCAGTCACCATCTGTTGCGGCTTTCGCAGGGCGGTCGTTCGCGGCGGGGGGCGAATTGGGTTTGCCACCGCTGACGCTGGCGAGCCTGGGGCTGAAGAGCGGGCCGCCGAGCGCTGTGAGCTGGCGATAAAGGGCCGCGTCGGGGCCGTCTTTAGCGGCGGGCAGAGCCGAGGTCAGCAGCGTCTGTACCTGCATGGCGAGCTTTTGCTTTTCTTCGGGGCTCTGGGCCATTTGCCATTTTGCCAGCAGAGACCCTGCGGGAATGACCGGACCAAACGTAGCGCCGTTGTCGGGCTCGGTGTAGAAGTGCCACACGCCTTCGTTTCCCAGGCGGTCGGCGTGCGGATTGCCGGCATGCACGTTGCCCGAAACATCGTCGGCGAGATTCCACGCTTGGCCCCCCGCGCCGGCCGTTACAAGCTTGAGGTCAACCGCCGTCAGATCGCACGAGTGGTTGCCGTCGCGCGGGCCGATCAGCAGTGAGACCAGATCGCCGGCCTGAATCGCCAGCTCAATGGGGCCGACCTTGACTTCAGCATTGCCCGCCGCCGTGCCCGTGGCCAGACGTTGTCGCGCCGCACCGCGTCGGAGCTCAAGCGACCAGGTAACGCCATTGCCGCACTCAGGGTGCGCGTGCGTCACTTGGGCTTCGACAATCATTTTGGCCACTACTGGGCTGCGCCATCCGATCGCGGCTCGCAACGTCGGAGAAGGATGCACGGCGACGCCATGCGGTTTCATGTTTCCTGGGATGCGTACGTGCCGATCCGACGAATTGGCAACCAAAAGCGGTGTTTCGTCCTTCCCCCAGCCTTTGATGAAGTCATGGCCCGAAGCGCTGGCGATCTTGTCGGTGAAATAACCGTCGATTTTGATCGCGCCGCCGGTGCCGATGCCCAGGTATTCGAGCCAGGCGCGCAGCGCCTCGGCCTCGACACCGTGTTTTTCGGCCAGTTTGCCCAATTCGGCCGTGCCCTGGGCGGCCGCGGCTTCATCTGCCGCGCTCAGATACTTCGATGCACTCGCGAAAACCCGCGCGCGTCGAACGGCCAGTTCGCGCGTGAC
>JAYTRB010000607.1:0-3124 GCA_043746425.1 Planctomycetia bacterium | reverse complement strand
GATCGACTGCGCTTGTGGAATTGTGACAGGTTCGCGTTCCGCTTCAATGGACGGGATGAACCGATTCGGAAAAGAAGAAATTCGAGACGAATCGGAGTGGAATTTCGCTGGCAGGAAAATTCCGAACTCGTTATACTCAGCGGGACTTGGGGCCACAATGTGCCGACTTCGGTACATGCCACAGGGAGGTTGGGGTGGCCGCCCCAGGGGGACGCAACGGTTTGTTCGAGAGCGGTTTTTGCGTGGGTCGACGCAGGCGCCGTCTTTCGAGTTATGCGCTTCGGTGACGACTGAATTCGGATCACTGAATTCCGACTTCAATCGTCAGGCGGCTCCCCGTGGAATTCCAACTCATGTCTTTTGAAAACATAACCCACGGCGTTGCCGTGTCGGCAGCGCCCGTATCGTCGAACACGCCTGTGCCCAGCCCACGCGAATTACCGCAGCGAACACCTGCCTCAACTGGCGGTCGCCGCTTCAGCCGCCGCACCCGCAGCCTGCTGGGTGTGCAAGTCGTTTCGTGCGGTTCCTACGTTCCCGAACGGGTCGTAACGAACGATGAACTTGCCGCGCGTTTTGGCTTTGATGCCGACTGGATAACGCAACGCACGGGAATCGAAGCCCGGCGACATGCGGCTCCCGAGCAAGCGACCAGCGACTTATGTGTCGAGGCCGCCCGCAAGGCAATTCGGGCGGCACGCATCAACCCGACAGATATCGATCTGGTCGTCGTAGGAACGTTCACACCCGACTTTTCATTTCCTTCGACCGCCTGCATCGTGCAAGATAAGCTCGATCTCGATGCCGCGGCAATTGACGTTCAGGCGGCGTGCGCCGGATTTATGTATGCCTTGGTCACCGCGGCACAATACGTCGCCACCGGCAACAGCAAACTGGCACTGGTGATTGGCGGCGATTGCAACAGTCGTGTCACGAATCCACAGGATCAGCGCACGGCCCCCCTGTTCGGCGATGGCGCCGGGGCGGTGTTGCTGTCGGCTGGCGATCCGCATCAGGGATTAATGTGTTACCAGTTGGGGGCCGATGGCAGCGGTGGCTCGCTGCTCGACCGCCCCAGCGGGGGCTCGCGCCGACCGCCGAGCCATTCTGACCTCGACGAGGGGCTTCAATACCTGCGAATGGACGGGCGAAACGTTTTCAAGTGGGCCGTTAATCTCGTGACTGACACGATCGACCTCGTGCTGGCCAAGGCGGGAATGAGCGTTCACGACGTCTCGCTGTACATATTGCATCAGGCGAATCTTCGCATCATCAATTCGGCGACGGGCCAATTGGGTGTCCCCGATGAAAAGGTATTCAATAACCTGCATAAGTACGGCAATACCTCGGGAGGTTCAATTCCGATCGCCCTCGACGAGGCGTTTCAGGCCGGCCGGATTCACCGGGGCGATACGTTATTGCTCAGCGGGTTCGGGGCGGGCCTGGCATGGGGAACGGCGCTGTTTCGGTGGTAAGGGAGACTTCCTGATGCTGGCTGTTCGAATTCCGAAACGCCAATGGGGAAAGGCGTGGCGCGCCATGATTGAGATTGCGCCCGTACGGCTCGTGGCCGCCGACCCGGTCTATGAGGTCTTGCCGGCACACGTCACGCTTCTGGCTGAGCAAGGGTTTTCGTACGAGGTCGTGAAGCCCGAAATTGCCCGTAAGCCGAGCCTGCGTCGTGCCCCGTCCCGTTAGACGCGTCGAAATCTACCTGCCGCTCGAATACAACGATGGCCGAATGATTTCGGATTCGAAGTACCTGGGTCTGCAAGAAGAGCTTCGCGCGCAGTTCGGCGGTGTGACATCGACTCACCGCCAGTTTCCGTTGCAAGGGGTCTGGGATTCTGGGAAACATTTGTACCAGGAGCGCGTCGTCGTTTTCACGATGATGGACTTTCGCGACCAGACCGAAACCGAGCTCTTTCGCTATCTCGAACGCCTCAAGAAACGCCTCAAGAAAAAATTTAGTCAGTTAGAGATTCTCATTACCGTTCAAGAGCTCCTGGCCATATGAAGCGCCAGACCATGAGTCGGAATGTTCGTGCATGCTTGCGAGCGAAGGGGGCGTCATGCGGCTGGGAATTGTGACCTATATGTGGGGCGCAGACTGGGATCTTCCCACACTCATCAAGAATTGTGCCGATACCGGTTTTGAAGGGGCTGAATTGCGCACGACGCACAAGCACGGCGTCGAAGTGGCGCTTTCGCCTGCCCAACGAAAATTGATTCGCCAGCAGTTCGACGATTCGCCAGTTCAGTTCGTCGGCCCCGGAACGGCCTGCGAATTTCAAGGGCCCGATCGAGCCGTGGTGCGGCAAAACATCGACGCGACGAAGCAGTTCATTGAATTGTCGCACGATCTGGGAGGCAGCGGGGTCAAAGTGCGTCCCAACGGGTTTGTTCAAGGCGAGGACCGGGGTCGGACGATCGACCGCATCGGCAAGGCCCTGCGGGAATGCGGCGAATATGCGGCCGGGTATGGTCAGCAGATTCGGGTTGAGGTGCATGGCGGCGGCACCTCAGACCTGGCCGTCATGCAGCAAATCATGCAGGCTGCTGACCACGATAGTGTGGTCGTGTGCTGGAACTCAAACCCCGGCGAAACGACCGAAGGCTCGCTGGCCCGAAGTTTCAACCTGGTAAAGGAAAAGCTCGGGGGAACTGTCCACATCCACGATTTGTACGACGACTATCCGTACCGGGAACTGTTCGCACTCTTGCGCAAGCAGGATTACGACGGTTACTGCCTCTCCGAAAGCCCCGCCACTGCCGATGCGATTCGCGTTATGCGCTATTACCGCCTTCTTTTTGATGAGCTGAATCGGGATTAGCGCCGGCGTTCGTTACGGAGTCAGATCGACCGGCGGCGGAATCGCAGCCTTGTCTGTCGCAGCCGAAGGCAAACTGGCAATGGGGAGAACAGTCTTTTCTGCGTCGGCAACGGACGGCGTTCCAACCAGAGGGAGCAGCTCGTCACGGTCTTCAGACTCTTCTACGAAGACCTCGTCAAAGTCGTTGGCATCGACGCTGTGTCGCAGAACGAAATAGGCAATCGTGGCCGAAGACCAAAAAAAGGTGTAGACAAAACCAACCACGACGACATCCAGAGCATACATCCAAC
>JAYTRB010000606.1:0-2579 GCA_043746425.1 Planctomycetia bacterium | reverse complement strand
TCGGCAGCGCATTCACACAAGTACAGTGCGGCAATGGCGGCGTCTTTATCGCGCGCATAGGTGCCGGCGAGATATCCCAATGATTCTTCGGCCCCGAATACGAACCGCTCGGGCCCCTCGCGGTCGATTGTCTGGGCGATGTACTTGAAACCCACCAGCAGATTGTCGATTGCGCGAAGTCTTTGCGAGCGGGCGACTTCGGCAATCATAGGGGTCGTGACGAGCGTTTCGACGACAAAATGCTGCGGCCCCAGCGTTCCTGCGGCTCGCCGTTTGCGAATGACGTAATCGGCCAAGAGTACCCCGATGCGGTTTCCTGTCAGATGCACAAATTCGCCGTGGGCATCACAAACTGCCACACCCAGCCGGTCGGCATCGGGGTCGCTCGCCAGCACCACGGCGGCACCGCTTTTCTTGGCCTGCACAATCGGCGGACCGTACACGGCCGACAACTCAGGATTCGGCAAATGATTGGGGATATTCGGAAAGCTGCCGTTGGGCTCGCGCTGCGGCTCGAAAATTTCGATGTCTTCAAACCCGGCTTCTTCCAGAACCCGGAAGACTGAGGTTTCGCCGACGCCGTGCATGGGGGTATAGAGCACCTTGAGATTGCGGGACGAAGAGAGGCTCAAACGCGCCACGCTGCGAATGTACGCGTCATCGACGTCGGTGCCCACCAGTTCAATCCGCCCGTCGGCTATGGCCTCGTCGAAATTTGCGATCGGAATTTCATTGGACTGATAGACGCAGTCGATGATTTCCTTATCGTGAGGGGGCAGCACCTGGGCGCCACTGGTCCAGTAGACCTTCACGCCATTGTCCGAAGGAGGATTGTGCGACGCGGAAATCATCACGCCCACGTCGCACTTGAGGTGGCGCACGGCAAATGACAATTCAGGAGTTGATCGAAACGAATCAAACAGGCAGACATGCATTCCATGAGCCGCCAGAACGCAAGCTGTCAATTGAGCAAACTCTGACGACCGCATCCGCGTATCGCAGGCAATTACGGCCCGGCCACCCGCCTTTTCTCGCACGCGCTGCAAATAAACGGCGACGCCGTTGGCAGATTCGGCCACCGTCCGGTCATTCATCGTCGCCGAACCGAATTCAGTCATGATTCCGCGGCGACCACCCGTACCGAACGGAATCACTTCCCAGAACAGCGAATCGAGCTCTTCAAATCGGCCACCATCAATGAGGATGAGAATTCTGGAAACATAAGCAACATAGCCCGGTTCGGTTAACCAGCGTCGAACGTTGGCCACAGCTGATTCCGACAAGCGGCCCGCCTCTTTTGCCGATTCAAGCGCTGCCAGCGCTGGTGCGATGTTTTCGGGAACCGCGATAATCGGAGCTGCAAGGTCACTCATGTCTTTTTTTCTTTCAAGGGAAGCCTCTTCCTGCGCTGTTCATTCTGGCGTCAATTTAGCAGGTCTGCCATTGCGCGACGAGGGTTGCCCGGAACAAGTAGAAAACAAAAATCGCCCGGCTGGCGCGGCCTGCCGGGCGATTGACAGAATCTGACAATCGACTAAATGCTACGCGATATCACAACTTTGTATCACAACTCTCGTGCGGGCCTGCCAGGGCAGTTCTTCGAATATCAAGCCTGCCACTCCCTCAGCCGGCATTGACGGTCACTCGCTTTGCAATCGCCGGTTTCACTTTCGGAAGGGTCAGTTTCAGAACTCCGTCCTTGATCGTCGCCTGGATGCCTTCGCGATCGATTTCGTTGGGCAAGGTGAAAGATCGTTCGTAATCACCGATACCATATTCCTCATAACTCGGTTTATACCCGGTCGGGACTTCCTCACCGACAGTCCCCGTGATCGTCAGAATATTCTTTTCGATAATCACGTCAACCCCCGTTTCGTCAACACCGGGCATATTAGTAACCAGGAGCAGTGCCTGGTCGGCTTCGACGATGTCGACCAACGGGACATAAACTTTGCGTGACTGAATACGTTCTGTTCCCTGAGGAGCTTCCGATTCCTGCTTATGAAGACTGCACTCCTGATGTTTCACTTCGGGATTCATTGAGTCATCTCCTTTCGTCATTCCAGATTTGAATCGTGCTGCCACAGTGTTCGTGCATGCACTCAAGCCGATTTAACCGCAAGTTTTCTGGGTTTCAGAGATTCGGGGCGCGTCATGCGGATCGCAAGCACCCCTTTCTCATACGACGCCTCGGTCTTCGTGGGATCAACTTCAAAGGGCAACTGAACCTCACGTTTAAACTGCCCCACGGGGCGCTCGCGCCGATGAAAAGTCTCTCCGGGATTGACGAACTCGACCGGAAGCTCGCCACAGACGGCGACCGAGTCACCCGTAGTCGTAACATCCACCTTCGCCGGGTCGACGCCCGCCATTTCCATGGTCAAAATCAGATCCTGGTCTTTGACGTATAAATTTACCGGAGGAAATTCGCGTGTGCTGAAGCCATTTCGACCGCCAGCCCCGGCGAACATCCGATTCACCTCATGCTGCAATTTGCCAATTTCATTCCAGGGATCCCAAATCCGCCCACCGAATCGACTGCGCAGGTTCATAATTGGTCTCCTGTTGATCCTTGAAAC
>JAYTRB010000605.1:0-6402 GCA_043746425.1 Planctomycetia bacterium | reverse complement strand
CGATTGGCGGGCATCCTGCAAGAGGCTGCTGTCACGGTACTTTCGGCCGACAATACAAGCCCCGGCCCGCGAGTCGCTTAGCGAACGCAGATTCTTCTCGTCGCTGGCGAAAGAAACGTCGTGCGGTCCGGCTTTGCGAAGCGCCGCGGCCCCGCGGATCTCAAGAGAGCCGTCTCCCTGGACTTCTCCCTGAACGCGCAGTCCTAATTGTTCCAAAGTCGGCACATTCATCGTGGCATCCTTTCCGTTGGGTGTTCTATCCGAAAACGGTCGGTCCATGCAAGGGCGATTCGGCAAACTGGGCAGGTTGGCCGGGAGGCTTCCCCGAACGTGACAAATACCCCCCATCGCGATCTCGCGTTCGGATGACAATTCGCCCATCCAGACCGTAACTTCTAGGGACATTGCAACTTGGCCCGGCAAGATTACCCGGCGATCTTCGGAGGTGGCGGGTGTATAATAAAAAGGCTGTTCAAGTTCTAAAAAACTGAGCCGTCGTGTTGCAGAACCGAGTAAGAATTCGTTTCTAGCCTTGGCCCCCCTTGCGGGACGCGGGGCTTTGAGAATGGGTTCTTGCAAATTGACCCTTTCGGTAACTTCCCGTTTCCTATGTACGCGGTGTCGAAATGTCCCAGGCAATCGTGAACCCGGACGAGCTGCGGCGGTTTGCGCAGATGCTCAAAAAGTTTAACTCCGGTCTGGCCGATCAGATGGCGGCGCTTGCCAGCCAGTTAGACGGTCTGCGCACCACATGGCGTGACCAGGAGAATCACCGTTTCAGTGAAGAGTTTCAGCGGAATCTCCAGATGATGGCCCACTTCATGGAATCTAACAACGAGTACATCCCCTTCCTGCTCCGTAAAGCCGATCGAATCGACGAATACCTGCAACAGCGGTAAAGATGCACTTGCGGGCTGGTTTCTCGCCCCTCTGTACTCTCGAGGGAATTCGCTTTTCGGGCCACAGAAACTGATCAGAATCGCGCACCGCCAATTCAAGGAACCTTTCGCGTGTCCGACTCGGCTCATGTCACCTCGATCGACTCCATCGTCGCCTTTGCTGCGGCCCTGCAATCTTTTGAGGATGACGCTTCGCGGGCGTTGCTCATGATCGACGAGCAGGCTAAGGGAGCCCTTCAATGGCTCGAAAATGACGCGCCCCAATATTGGCGTGAGCAGATTCGAGTTGGATACGACAACGTCGCCCGAACTCGCACAGCGTTGCAAACCTGCCGCATGCGAAGTGTCGCCGGCAACCGTCCAGCGTGCCTCGAAGAAACCGAAGCCCACCGCGCCGCACAGCGCAAAGTCCGCCAGGCCGAAGAAAAAGTAGAGGTCGTGCGAAAGTGGGCCCAGAAGGTGAGGCATCAGATGGATGAATACCGAGGCCGGATCATGAGCCTGAAGCGTTGCCTGGAAGGCGATCTCCCGCAAACAATAGCGCTGCTTGAGAGAACCGTGGCAACACTCGACGATTATGTCGAGGGGCAGCGAGGTGACGCGATAAATGATCTGCCATCGCCTCAGACGCCCGGTCGACCCAGTGAATCCGCCTCGGCAAAGGAGACGAGTTAGCCCGTGACAACTTTACTCGACCCATGCCGGTCTGCGACCGCAACAAACAAGAACTTATCCCAAGTCGTCGGTGAGATGCACGAAGAGATGAACGGCGAGACTCTTCTGATTCTCGCCGATTGGTGTAATCCGCGGTTCCTTTTCGGCTCATCCCGCCTGGTGATATCATGAAAATTGCTGACCTGACGACTGGCGTAAGCCAGCTTCGTGATGCGGTCGAAAGTCTGCAGCGGGCCTGGTCGCTGACACAAGAACATTGGAGTGACGACAACAGTCGCAGTCTCGAAGAAAACCATCTCCGGCCAATTGCCAGCGAGGTCGCCGCGGCATTTCCTGTGATTCACCAGCTCGCAGCAGTGCTGGCGCAGGCCGAGCGCGAGTGTGGACCATGGGGAACGGCGTGAATTCATTGACGATCGGCCATTACCGACAGATTCTTTCTGAACTGCAAACGGGCATCACCGAACGGGTGCAACGTGAGCAAGCGCTTGCCAGCCACGATGATGGAGGCAACGAGGCGTCGCCTTTCAAGCTCGAACGCCAGTTGCGAATCCTAGCCGACGATTTTCAACAGGCAGAAGCCGCTGCTGACGAAGCCCATGCCGCATTCGGCGCGGCGCTCGACGACCAGATGCAAAGCGCCGTGGCGAATGTCCGGGCAGAATACTGCCGCATCGCCAGTCAAATCGAAGGCCAGTTTTCCGACGACCTTGCGAAAGTTGAAAAAAAATATCAGGAAAATAGCTGGCTTCTCGACTCCATCCATGACGACAATGCCGACAGCAGCCCGCAAGGACAATTTGCGAAGCTGAAGTCTCAGATTCAACTCGCACGTGAACGGCTCGCCGTTCAACTCGGCGAAATCGAGACGACACACGAGCAGGCCCTGGCTCTGGCCGAGAAATGCCGCCAGCGAATCGGCCCTGAACCCGAGACCGGCCCGTTGCCGAAAAGCCGCGAAGAGGCTGGTCGCATCATCGCCGCAGGCACCGAGGTGGTTCGCGAGCGGTACGAGCAGCTCTCGCGGCAAATCGTTCCACGGCTGTTCGCCGGCTGGACCAGTCTCATTGCAGGCGCATTCGTGTGGGGGGGCGTGGCTGCGGCGGTGTTTCTGCTTATCGATCCGCTGTGGTTGGGTTTCAAAAGCCGGGCTGACAGCGGTTTTCTTCTGCTTTGCGTCGGTGCGGGCCTGGTGGGAGCTTTCGTCATTCTGCTGGTCGCTTGGAACGTGGCGGCGCAACAGACGGCCGAGGCGCTGGATTCGCTTCGGCAGAACCTCGTCGATGCGCGCGCCTCTTTCACAAGCTGGGGTCGATTCGCTGCGGCCGACTTGCAGCGCTGCGAACAGGAATTCCGCACGCGGCAAGTCGCGCTCGTCGAGCGCCGCGAAAGATCGCTGCAACAGTTTTCGGCCGATCGCGACGCGCGCGTTCGCGAACTCGAAATTCGCCGCCGCCAGCAGTTCCACGAGGCCGCGCACCGCCGCGAGAGTGCGTTGCGCGAAGTCTCAGAGCGACGCAATCAGGATTTGCTCGCGTTACAAGCCGCACATCGCGAGGCGACGATCGCCGGCCGAGCGCATTTTGAAAATGAGCGCACTGAACTGTCGCACCTGCATGAGCAGCAATTTGCCGAAATCAGTGCCCAACGGCAGGAGCTGTGGAATCTTTCAGTTACCGGATGGCTGTCAACCCGGACACGACTCGCAGACGAGGTCGCGGCGCTGCACGATGAAAGCCGGCCCCTTGCAGCGGCATGGGACGAGATCGAGAGTTCTGCCTGGCAGCCACCGCAGTCAATTCCGGCAGGATTGCATTTCGGCCACTACGAGCTGCGACTGGCAGAGATTGCAGGAGCCGTGCCAGAGGATGCGCGGATGATTGCAGAGGACGAAACGTATCTTCTGCCGGCTGTGCTGCCATTTCCGAATGCCCCGTCGCTCATCCTCAAGGTGTGCGGAGAAGGCCGCGAAAACGCGGTCGAAATTTTGCAGGTGGCCATGCTCCGGCTCCTCACGCAACTGCCGCCGGGCGACGTGCGATTCACGATTATTGACCCCGTCGGGTTGGGGGAGAACTTCGCGGCCTTCATGCACCTGGCCGATTACGACGAGCTGCTGATTTCGCACCGCATCTGGACTGAGACCGAGCACATCGAACAGCAACTGGCGAATCTGACAGAACACATGGAGAACGTATTCCAGAAATACCTGCGCAATGAGTTCAACTCCATCGAAGAATACAATGAGCGCGCGGGTGAAGTGGCCGAGCCCTATCGAATTCTGATCGTGGCGAATTTTCCCGCGGGTTTCAGTGAACGGGGGGCGCAACGACTTGCCAGCATTGCCGCCAGCGGCGCGCGCTGCGGTGTGTTTCTACTGGGCAGCGTCGACATGCGGCAGACGATGCCGGCTGGTCTCAGCCTGGGGCAGCTCGACGGTGTGACGAATGTCCTCAACTGGCAGGAGGGGCATTTCTACAACGACGCGCTGCCGGTGCGGCTGCCGTTGGTCATCGACGAGCCCCCACCTGCCCCGCTCTTCGCGGCGCTGATTCGTAAGGTGGGGGAATTGTCGAAGGACGTCCGCCGGGTTGAAGTTCCCTTCCATCGCATCGTCCCCCGTGAGGAGTCGTATTGGACGGCCGACAGTCGCAGTTCGGTCGACGTACCGCTGGGTCGTGCCGGAGCCACGAAGCTGCAACACTTGCGTCTGGGGCAAGGCACTTCGCAGCATGTTCTACTGGCGGGAAAAACCGGTTCAGGCAAGTCGACGCTGTTGCATGTCATTGTCACCGATCTGGCGCTCCGCTACTCGCCCGATGAAGTCGAGTTCTACCTCATCGACTTTAAAAAAGGAGTCGAGTTCAAGACATACGCCACGCACCGCTTGCCCCATGCACGCGTTATTGCCATCGAAAGCGACCGCGAGTTCGGCACGAGCGTTCTCGAGCGGCTCGACACGATCTTGAAGGAACGGGGCGATCTGTTCCGTCAGAAGGGTGTTCAGGACATCGCCTCATTTCGCGATGCCTGCCCCGATGTTCGCATGCCGCGAATGCTGTTGATCGTCGATGAATTTCAGGAGTTTTTCGTGGAAGATGATCGCTACTCCCAAACCGCCGCTTTGCTGCTCGATCGGCTCGTGCGGCAAGGCCGGGCCTTCGGAATTCACGTGCTGCTGGGGTCGCAAACGCTGGGGGGGGCGTATTCGCTGGCCCGCACCACCGTGGGACAGATGGCGGTACGCATCGCTCTGCAGTGCAGCGAAACTGATGCACATCTGATTCTCAGTGAAGAAAACAGCGCCGCGCGCCTGCTCACCCGTCCTGGCGAAGCCATTTATAATGACGCAAATGGCCTGCTCGAAGGAAATCATCCCTTTCAGGTCGCCTGGCTCGACGATGGCCAGCGCGACGATTTTCTGCACCGCATCGACACGCTTGCCAGCCTGCACGACAGACGCTGGCCTGAAGCAATCGTATTTGAAGGAAACATTCCGGCCGATCCTGCGCGAAACAGACTCTTCTGTGAACTTGTCGCGTCAAACGCGACCCGCGGCCCCGCCGAACCGGCCGGTGTGGTTCCACCCCGCGCCTGGCTGGGCGAGGCGGTGGCGATTACCGGCCCGGCAGCCGTGACGTTTTCTCGCCGGTCGGGAGCCAACCTTCTGATCGTCGGCCAGGATGCAGACGCGGCACTCGGAATGCTGACGAACGCGCTTGTGGCACTCGCTGCGCAGCACGGCGACTCAACCGGCAGCATTTGTCGCTTTCACCTGCTTGCGGGAGAGGCCATGCCCGCTCAGCCGCAGCGCTGGGCGCGATGCCTGTCGGTTGTACCCCCTTGTGTTCGATTGGCTGATCCTGATGCCGCCGGCGCAGTCGTTGCAGAAATTGCGGCGGAAGTGCATCGCCGGCAAAACGAACCGGCCGCCGCGCCATCGCTGTTCCTCATCATCGACGACATCAGCCGCTTTCGCGACTTGCGAAAATCGGAGGATGACTTTGGTTTTGGCGGCTTCGACAAAGAAAAAACGGCGACCTCGGGACAACTGTTCGGTGCCGTGTTGCGCGACGGTCCCGCGGTCGGGGTGCATGTCGTCGTGTGGTGCGATTCCTACAATAACGTTGACCGCTGGTTCAGTCGGCAGATGCTGCGCGAGTTTGAGATGCGGGTCGTTTTGCAGATGAGCGCCGGCGATTCAAGCAACCTGATCGATTCGCCGGCCGCGGCACGGCTGGGAACAAACCGGGCAATTCTCTATTCTGACGAGCGCGGCACGACTGAAAAATTCCGCCCGTATGGCCCTCCGTCGGAGGAGTGGCTCGCATGGCTCGCGCAGCAACTTCCTCCTGCCCCAGCGGAAGACCTGTCCATCGCCGACGACATCGATCTGTGGGTGGTCACCTAGTTCGGGGCGGAAGCGTCGACGAAGCCCGAGTTGTTTGCTGAATCACCAGTGCTGTTGCCGGGGCGGTGCGCTGGGCCTTTGTTCCGCTGTGCGTGCGACCTCGACGCTAATGAGAGAACGACTGCGGGGCAGGGGAGTCAGCGTGTGAGGCGGCCTCGCCTTGACTGGCAGTCTACAGGTCAAGGTTCGGAAGACCACCTGGTTAGTCGATTATCGGAGGATCCACGCCGACAGCTGCAAAGGGTGAGTCGAATGCGATTGGGATTTCTGCCTCCAGCGCAGCGACCTCTTTCGGCAGCGAGGCCCGCGGATTCTGGATGACCTTTTCTCCCTCAGACAGACCATCAAGGATTTCCAGCATCTGGTCGTTCGACCTGCCGATTCTCACTTCGCGACGCTCATGACTAATGCCAGCGA
>JAYTRB010000604.1:0-2620 GCA_043746425.1 Planctomycetia bacterium | reverse complement strand
AGCGTGTCGTGCCTGGGGGGAATGAAGTTACCTCCTCGGCTCACGGCCCACGGCCAAGAGATCGGCAGCGTGACCGAAGTTCTGCTGCGTGGCTATTGCAAGACCTGTCAGTGAACTGGCGCAGCCGAATGCGGTTCTCGCGCCGCCCGCAGCGCCTCGGCCAGGGTCAACGTTCCCTCATACAGCGCCCGGCCGACGATCGCGCCGACCAGGTGCGGGTGCAATTCTTCGGCGCGGGCCAGATTTCGCACGTCGGCAGCCGTGGTGACCCCTCCTGAGGCGATGACGGGAACCTTCAGGTCGCACAGCGCGATCAAGTCGTCAATCGTTGCCTGATCGACCCCCGCCAGCATGCCGTCGTTCGCAATATTGGTGTAAATGATCGCCGCGATCGGCAGGCCCGCATACTGCCGCGCCAGGTCAATCGCCGGCGTCTGCGATACGTCGAGCCAGCCCTCAGTTGCGACCATCGAATTTCGGGCGTCAATGCCCAGCACGAGCTTCCCCGGAAAAATCTCGGCCATCTCGCGGAACCACGCGGGCGCTTTCAGCGCCTGGGTGCCGACAATGACGCGCTCGACGCCAGCCTCCTCAAGCATCAGTCGCATAGCCGCTTCGTCGCGAATCCCACCCCCTAACTGACAGGGAATGCCGGCCGCCCGCACGATGGCGCGCACCGACTCGACGTTGACCGGCCGCCCGGCCTTCGCGCCGTCGAGGTCGACCAGATGCAACCGCTCGGCCCCCTCGCACTTCCAGCGCAAGGCCGTCTGCGCGGGATCGTCGCTGAAGACTGTCTCTTGGGCGTAGTCCCCCTGCCTCAGTCGAACGCACTTGCCGCCGCGCAAGTCGATTGCTGGAAGAATCTGCATTTGGAAATCTCAACAGTTGACAGTCGCCCCCGCGAGGGCTGTTAAATACTCAGCTTAAATGATTTACGGCAAGAACCGGCTTGTCGTTCGTACGCCCGGGCACCGCCAGCCCACAGAAAACTTACCGCATCTCGGCGAAATTCTGCAAGAGTCTCAAACCAAGCTGCTGGCTCTTTTCGGGGTGAAACTGCGTGGCGAACGTTCTACCGCGCTGAATGATCGAGGTGAATGCCGGGCCGTATTCAGTTCTACCCGCGATGACTGATTCGTCGCGGGGGACGACGAAATAACTGTGAACAAAATAGAAAAACGAGTCGCGGGGTATGCCGGCCAGAAGGGGGCAGTCCCCAACGGGCACAACCTGGTTCCAGCCCATGTGCGGAACTTTCAACTCAAGATTCTGGGGAAAGCGTTGGACTTCGCCTGGCACGACACCCAATCCTTCCCAGCTTCCGTCTTCGTAGCTCACGTCGAAAAGAAGCTGCAGGCCCAGGCAGATCCCTAGAAAGGGTTTGTCGGCCGCAATGTGGGCTTTGATCGGCTCGACGAATTCCTGCCGCCGCAACTCGGCAATCGCGTCGCGAAAAGCACCCACCCCGGGCAAAACAAGCATTTCACAATTCGACAATTCGTCGGGGTGCGTGCAGATGGCAGCCGGCACAGAAAGCCGCTCGAAGGCCTTCTGCACGCTGCGCAAATTCCCCATGCCGTAATCGACGATCTGAATCATAGTGAGATTGTATCGCAGACCGACACGGCAGACGAGCGAAGGGTTCGCTCAGTTCACGACCCGGCCAGTTCAGGATACACCACGATCTCGACCCGGCGGTTCTGCGCCTTGCTCTGTTTCGACTTGGCCGACGCCAGTGGCCGATTTGCACCGTACCCGGCTACGAACAACTGCGACTCAGGAACGCCGCGCTTCTTCAGGGCCGTGAACAGGGCCACCGACCGGGCGACGGCCAGTTCGTGATTATTCTTCCACTTGCTCTTGGTAATCGGATCGCTGTCGGTGTGTCCTTCGATACCCACCTGCCGGCCCGCGTAGTCTGACTTCAGCGCCTGGGCGACGCGGTCGAGCGTCGCGCCGACATCGGGCTTCAGCTCGGCCCGCCCGGGCCCGAAGAGTTGCGAGGTTTCGATGCGAATGCGAACGAGATCGCCGTCGGGCTCAACGTCGGCCCCGGAAATGCGGACAACGGGCAGCGCCCCGCCGTGCGAGGCGGCCCGCGCCGCAACGCCCCGCCGGGCGACACTTCCTTCGCCACTTGCGCCACCCCCCTGGCTTCGTACGGCCGCCAGTTCCTGCTGCGACTGCCTGAGCGCCGCCTGCATCTGCGCGCTTTGCTGTTGCTGTTGGGCGAGCAGGGCGTGCAGTTGCTGATTGTCGGCGTCGAGTGCCGCCGCGCGCGATTGGGCATCACGAACCTGGCCCACCGCAGGCGCGGCAGGGGGTCGCAGGGCATGCGCCCCAGGTTGCATATTGAACGGACTGTTGGCGCAGCCCGTCAGCAAAGATCCGAGGAGTGCCAGAAGCACGGACACGCGCACTGCGCGAGCGCTCTGCCGCATGGAATCAATCCTGAAATGCAAAGGTACGTGGAAACACGAGAGAGGGAGAAGAGGTGAGGGGCGGGACTATATCGAACGGCCTCATTCATGGCAAGACGGCCTGCCGCACCACGCGCGCTTCGGCGCTTTTATCGACGGTTGAGTTTGTAATAATGACAAAGATTCCGTTTCCCGAT
>JAYTRB010000603.1:0-2765 GCA_043746425.1 Planctomycetia bacterium | reverse complement strand
TCAGCGCCAGCCACTTCCTGGATCGGCGGCGGACGGGCAAAATCGCAATCGAGGCGCAACCGACATCAGAGACGCTGTCCGATTTCAAAGTCGCGTCTGTTTCCAGTCTTAAGCTGGAACCGGACAGCTCTTCCGGATCTAGCGGTGCCTGCGGTTCGCCATTCATCGGTGGTTCATCTTCAATTCCTGTGTGGCAATGAGCAACGCTCATGCCGCCAAAGTGATGCAGCGGCTTTCTCTCAATCCTGCCATTCCACGTGCGAAGTCCAAGCGTTTACCCCAAGTCTGAAACGTTAGTGATTGATTGAGCACTGCGCGACGGGAAACGAGGTCAATGCCCCAGCTCTGAAGCCAGCGATTCGGCGCCGTAGATCTTTCGCAAGGCCTCGAGAATCGCGGACGAGTGCACTGAGACCGCCCGGTTCTGAGATTCGTCGTAGACAAAGTCGCCGACAAGCGACTGAATATTGCCGTCGAAGATGATTCCCACAAATTCCGCCTGACGGTTGATCACCGGGCTGCCCGAGTTGCCGCCGATGATGTCGCAGGTCGATACGAAATTGAAGGGCGTTTTGAAATCGATCTGCGACTTGTGCTTCCGCCAGCTTTCGGGCAAAGCCCAGGGGGCGTGATTGCCATGATGGTCGGCATGGCGGAACGCGCCTCCCATTGTCGTCCAAGGCTCGATCATCTTACCGTTTTCTTCGTAGCCTTTGACGGTACCGAACGAGAGACGCAACGTGAAGGTGGCATCGGGATAGTTGCTCGTCCCTTGGGTTTCAAACAAAGCGCGGGAAATTTGCGAGTAGGCCTGGCGTTCGACTTCGACCACCTGCTCATCGAGCTTTTTACGAACCGCCCGCGCCTCGGGATCGACCAGACGCGCCAGCACAATCATGGGGTCGGTCGATTGGGCGATGGCCGTCCGGCCTCCCGCGGTAATGCGTTTACGCTCGGCGACATCCTTGAGCTTTGTCGCGGCAACCAGTTCGGCGGCCCGGGCGGCGGGGTTCTTCCCCGCCAGAATCTTCTGCGCCAAGGGGTGATCGCCGCCGAGCTTCTCGAGAACGTATCCGAGTCCATCGCTAAGCTTTGTCAGTTCAAAATCATCGTAAATCGGTGCTGTGGAGTACAACTCGAGTTCGAGCGAGCTGCGGGCCGCTTCGCTGAATTCCCGGAGTCGTTCATTGTTGGGCTTCTCGTTCTCGTCGGCCAGTCGAACCAACGTTCGCGCAATGGAGTACAGCGTCGAATTGATTCCGCGCGGCGATTCGAGGACCGACGTTGGAACCAACAGCTCGCGGCGTTCTTTTTGCGCCAATTCGATTTTTTCCCACGCATTGCCGAACTGGGCTTTCATCTTAGGATTGCTGTCGATTTTGGTCCGCAAGGCCTTTTCGGCGGCCTCTTTGGTCGCCATGATCGCCGGATCCTGCAAGCCCGCAATGCGTCCGTAGTATGCCTTGCGGGTATTCTGCACGCTGAACAAGTCTTCCTTGGCGGTGCGCGCCTGTTCTTCGCCATCCTGGCTGAACTGCTGCAGCATGATTTCACGGCGGCGCAATAAGTCGAGCAGTAGCGGGGCCTGCACATCTCGAACGTACTTGAGGGCGGCAATCGTGTTCAGCCGATCAGTCTTGCCAGGGTGGCCAGAGACAAAAACCAGTTCGCCGTCGCCCGCTCCGGCCGGGCTCCATTTGAGAAAGTGTTCGATCTTCGCTGGCTGGTCGTTTTCGTACACACGAAACAGGCAGATATCGAGATCGTACCGAGGGTATTCGAAGTTGTCCGGGTCGCCACCGAAGAACGCAATCTCAAACTCAGGAGCGAACACCAGGCGGATATCGGTATATTTTTTGTAACGATAGAGGTGGTATTGGCCACCCTGGTAGAGTGTCACCACGTCGCTGCGCAGGCCAGTCTTGTCGAGCGACTCTTTCTCAATTGTCGCGGTTACTGCACGCCGCGCGGCGAAGGCCTCGGCAGGCGAAAGATTCGGTTTGACGGCTGCGTTGACGCGCTCGGTCACGTCCTCGATCGACTGCAAGACATTCAACTCCAGGTCGGGCGCCTTCGGTTCTTCGCCGTGCGTTTTTGCCCAGAAGCCTTCTTTGTAATAATCGTGCCCGGCCGTGCTGATCTTGTGCAGCATATCGGCCCCGACGTGGTGATTTGTCAACACCAGCCCGGTCGACGAGACAAACGAGCCCGACCCGCCCGAATTGAATCGGACCGACGACTTCATCACGTGATCAATCCATGCAGGAGTCGGTTCAAATCTGTATTTCTCGGCTAACAGCTTACGGGGCAGATTGTTGAAGACCCACATTCCCTCGTCGGCGCGACCAGCAGACCCGCCGACAGTCAAGGAGCAGGCCACGCCGCACAGCAGAACCAGAATCGAAAGCCGAGTCCGCATGAAATGTTGCTCCTGGTAATAGCCTGACCTGCGAGGTTTTTCCTGTATGTTTTCCAAATCTGGAAAAGACATACCCCGTCGAGACGTTCGAGTGCGTCCAATTTACAATGGCGATAAAAATGTCGAAAGGCTGGACGAGCGCTGAGCAATGGATCAATTGAGAAAAGCTGGCTTTTTGGAATTGCCCCTCACCGCAAAGGATTGTTGTTGATAGAGATGCGTAAGGAAACGTGTTGTCTGCAAATCTGGATGACGAATAGCACGAAAGCCGAAATAACACGACTCTTCTTCTTCCGCAATAAGCCTGAATTTAATTCCGGCGATGTTCCGCGTGCGGCAGTGCGCG
>JAYTRB010000602.1:0-1885 GCA_043746425.1 Planctomycetia bacterium | reverse complement strand
ATTCAACCACAGATCGTCCACACCCACAGCTCGAAGGCCGGAATTCTCGGACGGGCCGCCGCGCACAAACTCCGGATTCCAGTCGTTCACACGATTCATGGATCGCCGTTTCACCCCTTCCAGAGCCAAATCGCCTACCGGCTTTACCAGCGGGCCGAGCAGTGGGCTGCGCGCCGATGCGATCTTTTGATCAGCGTGTGCGATGCGATGACCGATCAGTACGTCGCGGCGGGTATCGCCCCGAAAAACAAATTCGTCACAGTTTACAGCGGCATGGACGTTGAGCCCTTCCTCAATCCTCCTCAGCCACGCGAAAAAATCCGCCGCGAACTGGGCTTCGGTCCCGAGCACCTTGTTGTCGGCAAGGTGGCCCGGTTGTTCGAGCTCAAGGGGCACGAATTCGTAATCGACGCCGCGCGGACCGTGGTGGTCCGCCATCCCCAAGTGCGGTTTCTATTCATCGGCGACGGACTGTTACGCCACCAATTGGAAACCCAGATCGAGCGGGCCGGTCTCGCCAATCATTTCATCTTTACCGGCCTGATCTCGCCCGAGCGGGTTCCCGAATTGGTCGGGGCGATGGACATCGTCGTCCATGCCAGCCTGCGCGAAGGCCTGGCCCGCGTCCTGCCGCAGGCCCTCATCGCCGGCAAGCCCGTCATCAGTTACGACATTGACGGCGCGCGTGAAGTCGTCCTTCCGGGCGAGACTGGCTTCTTGCTTCCGCCCCGATCGGTCGGCGAACTGGCCGATGCGATTCTGCAATTGGCAGGCGATCGCCGGCTCCGCGAACGGTTTGGACAAACCGGTCGCCAGAAATTTACCGACCAGTTCCGCCACGAAACGATGACGCGACGGCTGCGCGAAATCTATGAACAAGTGCTCGCGAAACGCGTGCCCGGGTGAAGGCCTCGCGTTCGAAAGCCAGTCAGCGGTTGTGCTTGAAATAACCATGGCTGAATTTTCTGGCCTCAGTCTTTTCTTTCCTCGTCCGAACGGCGAAACTCTGCGTCGTGCTGTCGGATGTCATGCCGCCGCACAATTCTCGATCGCTCGCATTGGACCTGCCCGCATTGGACCTGCCCGCATTGATTTATCTCGATTAAATTTCAGAGGATCCCGCGATGTTTGATCTGTCGGCAGTGCAGGCGGCTTTGAGTGAATTCCAGTTCGACGCCTGGCTATTGTGCGATTTCCGGGGGAGCAATCTGCTGGCCCGCCGGATTCTTGACCTGGCCGATCGGCCCCTCATGACGCGTCGCTTTTTTTACTTCATTCCCGCCCAGGGTGAGCCGCAGAAACTCGTCCATCGCATCGAAACCGGCGCGCTCGACCATCTTCCCGGAGAAAAACACGTCTACCTCCGCTGGCAAGAACTTGAAGCAGGCCTGGCCGCAATGCTCCACGGCCACAAGCGCGTGGCAATGGAATACTCTCCTCGGAATGCCAACCCTTACGTCTCGCGCGTCGATGCGGGACTGGTCGAACTTGTCCGCAGCCTGGGAGTTGACGTGGCTTCTTCGGGCGATCTCGTCCAGCTATTCGAAGCCGCCTGGGATGACGAGCAGTGGAAGATGCACCAGGAAGCTGCAGTGCATACCGACTCGGCGTATGATCGTGTCTGGCGATTTATTGCTGATGCCGTCGGCCGCGGAGCCCCGCTGACCGAGCGGCAGGTGCAACAAGAGATTCTGCGGCATTTTGCCGAGCACCAGCTTTTTGCCGATCATCCTCCCATTGTCGCTGTCGGCCCCAACAGCGGAAACCCGCATTATGAAACGGGCGACTCGCCACTGAAGGCGGGAGACTTCGTGCTCGTCGACCTGTGGGCCAAGCTCGACAAACCCCGGGCTGTGTATAGCGATCTGACCCGCGTCGGTTTTGT
>JAYTRB010000601.1:0-2127 GCA_043746425.1 Planctomycetia bacterium | reverse complement strand
GGTTACTGACGACTTTTTTCGAGACCGCTTTTGTTTTTCGATTTTTTTGTCAGGATTTTCCTACCGGGCATGAAGTAGAAGTGAAAGGGAATTGCGCATGGACCAGCAGGAAGAATACCTGAAACTGCTTTTCGGTTGCGAATTGGAAATCCGGGCTTTTATCGGCTCGATCATTCGCGGATCGCACGATTGCGACGATCTGTTTCAGGAAGTCGCGTTGACGCTCTGGAAGGAATTTTCCCGTTATGATCGCAGCCGGTCGTTTGGGGCTTGGGCACGGGGAATCGCCGCGGTTAAGCTAATGCAGCGGTGGGATCAAACCAAGCGGTTGCCAATCGTCTTGCCGCCCGAGGCCATTCAGGCGATTTCGCGCGCCTTCGATCGATCGGAAGAACTGGCTTCCCAAAAAGCCGACGCACTCGAAGATTGCCTTGATCAGTTGCCCGAGAAGTCGCGACAACTTCTGTCGCTGCGGTATGAACGGTCGCTCAAAATCGAACAGATCGCCCAGGAATTGCAGGCCACGCTCGACGCCGTTTATCAATCGCTGTCGCGACTGCGTGTCAAATTGCAAGATTGTGTCAACCGTCGCCTCGCGGCGCAGGAGTGGGTGTAATTATGCCTTCTTCTGAGCGCGACCATGAGTTGATTGATAAATACCTCGAATCGCTCGCCTCAGAAGCAGAGGTGATTGAACTGCAAGAAAGGCTGACAGCCGACGCAAACGTCGCCGATGTGTTTGCTGAGGCGTCTCGGCTGGATGCCAGCCTGCAGTTGTTCTTTCGAAAACAATACAAAATCGATCAGGTTGCGGCACTTCTCAACGCGCCGGATCCATCGCTGGCTCCAATTATCGCCCCGGCAGAGGGTATTTCTGGCGTTCCGGGGCAGTCTGCCGCCCCATTGTCATGTCTGCGGGCGTCAACCTTTGTGCCTCGATCCTCGCGTCATCTCGAGTCGCGTCGATGGCGATTCACCAATCTTCCTGCGGGCTCCCTTCATCGTTGGAAGTTCATTTCAGCCGCAGCGCTGCTCTTGATGATCGGGATTGGCATCTGGTCTTTAATGAATGCCGGCGATTTGCGGCTGCGGCTCATTTCAGGGCACGTGGCCGTCGCTGGCCGCGACGTTGGCGAGATTCCTTTCAATGTAATCTGCGAGGTATCGGGGAGGGACGCCGCCATCATGGAGCTGCCGGGCAAAGTTCAAATCGAGCTTGTCGGGGCGACCCGCGCGATCATCCGTCGCTCCTCGACCGGGGCTGCCATCGAGTTGCTCTCTGGAGCTGGTGATTTCCGCGCTGAGCAGAATCAGATTTCGTTGCGTGTCGAGACGGTACTTGGGGTTGTGACAACAACGGGTGGCCGCTTTTCGTTGGAGCTTGTGACGACGCTGCCCGACAATTTGTCTCCCACGGAACCGATTCGACTGCCCAGGCTGGCCGTCGTGGTTGCGCAAGGCTCGGTGACGGTCGAGCATGCTGGACTTTTAACAACTCTGTCGGCCGGCCAGCAACAGGTTTTTCTTAATTAGTCAACGACCTCGGTTGACTTCTCGCTTTTCTGAAGATGCCCGATTCGCCATGATTCTCTTTCCGTATGGTTCCGGCAAATCACTGAGAACACCAGCGAAAGCGACTGGTCAAGAGGCTTTATCTCCCGACCGCGGAGTTGCCATCGTCGTCCGACACGTTGAGCTGGCGCTTGTCGGTTGCAGTATGGCGAAAAGGCAGGAAGCGTTCGGCGTCGAGGCGCCGGTTCATTTTCGCGCTGCGGAAGAGTCGGCAGTATGCGGGCCCGACCAGCAGATGGACAGCGCCGGAAATTATGTTCGGCGAACAGTCTGCAAGCGACAGACGATTGAAGCCTGGTGCGACCCGCCGGCGACGGTCAAATACGTCTTCCGGCTTTCGGGCATGCTGGCTTTGCTGACGGCCGTGGGAATTGAGCTCTATGGACACCTGCTCCATGTGGGAATCGCCTCGGTGAGTGGGTTATTTCTGGCGGCAGGGTGGGGAGTTGGCATGATGATCTTGCTCGGGTATGGCTGCCAGTTTCTCGATTCGGTCCTGGTGTATGCGGTTGGCGGCGGCGCCAAGGCCTTGCACTTGCCCGGCGGCGAACTATA
>JAYTRB010000600.1:0-1870 GCA_043746425.1 Planctomycetia bacterium | reverse complement strand
GGGACGTCGATATAAGTCGTTCTGACAGCCTGTTTGAAAAACGGGGACTGGCTCCGAACAACAGTCGAAAATCGCCGAGAATTCAATTGCCGTGAGGTGACTGTCTCCCTTTTTCAACAGGCTGGTGAGCCCGAATGCCTATTCAGCGGCGGCCATGCGAAAGCGCACGTCGGTCGCTGGTGCGTCTTTCTCGGGATTACCCAGCCGCGCCGATTCGTCGTCGAATTGATCCAGATCCGAGATTTCGCTGGCGCGAAACTGGCCCGGTTTCAGACTGACCGGCCGACCTGTCTGCCGGGCCACGACCTGTTCGATTTTATCACGCGTCAGTTCGTCTTTCGCGACGTCGACGCGTACCAGATCTTCACGCCGCATGCCGTTCTGCGACAGGGGCCCCGAGTACGACGTGGGAGGCATATAGATAGCGCCGGTCGAGAAATCGACGGCGAATGCGACCAAGCCGGGAACCACGAAAAAGATCAGCCCCACGGCATCGAGTAGCAATACCCCCGGATCAATCATGCCGCGCGGCTGACCGCGTCGTTCCGGATAGAGAATCGTTCCGCAAGAGAGGGAATTGATGGCAACCGTGGCTGCCAGGGTGAGCGCCACCCCCTTCGTCAATCGGCGAGAGACCTGCATGGAAGTCGTACCTTTTCGGTGCCCGCCCAGTTTGTGGAAGCAGCCAGCGCTGCGATGATCGACGACACACCGTGAACCCGAATGAAATCATTCCGAAGACAAACCCGGCCTGACCTGATTCGGTGCGAATGGTACTGGCGGCAAATCACATCAGCAAGAGCAGTTTTCTGGCCCATTCATCTGGCACATTCAGACGGGGAATACGACGAACAAACGCAACCGGTTACCGATCGACGATCTCGCGCCCCGGTGCCCGCGCGCGCAGGAAGAAAATGGCCGATGCGATAGGACCGATGCAATCGAGAGTTGACAGATTTTGCCTTGGTGTTTCGTACGCACGGAGACGCGTTTTGGCTCCGGCGAAGAATGCCGGGCCGATCGCTGGGCCATCGCCATGATATTCTGTCGAGATTCTGTCAAGCAAATTGCAGATTGAATCAGCCCCGCGGCCACCGGGCAGTCTTGCGGGCAAGACGCCGGCCCCTATAATGGGTTATCGTCGGGGCGGTAGCTCAGTTGGGAGAGCGCTGCGTTCGCAATGCAGAGGTCGGGGGTTCAACTCCCCTCCGCTCCACTAAACAGAGCCTTGTCGCACAATCCGTTGCGGCAAGGCTTTGTTTTTTTGAAATTGGGAACGAACAACCGTGTCAACAATTTTGTAAGTGAAGACGTCAGGCCCAGGGGTTCGACCGGCGTTGGCCCCCCCTCGTCAGCATTCACGCCCCGGGGAGCAATGCAGCGGCCGATTCGAGGAAAGAAAAGAAAGAACACTAATTTACACTGAATTTACGCGAATCATCGTTTGAAAAACGTCAGCCAACGGCGCGCGACCGACTCAACCTGCACACGAATCGCCGCGACGACAATGCCGCAGCCGGGCATCAGTTCGTTTAAATTAGCGTGAATTGGTGTTCTTTTCCTTTCCTGTTCTTTCCTTTCGTCGTCTTGAAACCTCAAGAATCAAGATGCCCCTTGTTCAGCGAACATGGGTTCAAAAAGATGGCCGCCGTCTGACGCGCAGCAGGCCGGCCAGGAGGGCAATGGGGCGGGGCATGGCTGACACTCGGCCGCGAATCCGGCTTTCGATCCATCCGCGGCGGGTGCGTCCCGTCCTCGATTTCTTTCAGCTTGCGGATGAATACCTGCTGGTTGGCGACGGTCCAAGCCGACCTGCCGCTACCACAATCGCGCGATGCCGTACTGGTCGAAGATGGGATCGGTGCTCACC
>JAYTRB010000599.1:0-5608 GCA_043746425.1 Planctomycetia bacterium | reverse complement strand
GCCCCATCTGATCCTGATGGATTTCCGCATGCCGGTGATGGACGGCCACGAAGCGATCCGCCGGATCCGCGCCACGGCTCTGGGCAAGGCCGTCAAGATCATCGCCGTGACGGCCAGTGCGATGGACGAAAACCGCCAGGAGCTGATGGCGATCGGCGCCGACGATTTTATCAGCAAGCCATTCAGAGAAGTTGAGCTGTTCGAGAAGATTCACACTCACTTGGGGGTCGAGTACGTTTATGCCGAGGATTCGGCAGCAGCCGACCTCGAGAAAGTGGTCGAGCTCACGCCTGAGTCGCTGGCGGGTTGGCCGACAGACCTCATCAACCCGATGCGTGAGGCCGTCATTCGGGCCGATCTGGACCAGCTGCTGGCCAAGATCGAGGAAGTTGAATCGCGGGATGTGCGTGTGGCACGGGAGCTGCGGCGTCTGGCCGAGGGCTTCGAATACCAGAAACTTCTTGATTTATTCAGCACGGGAGCCGCCGTTGAATCCGGAAAAGCATGAAAGTGGTGCCGGCCCCGCCGCCAGCATTCTCGTCGTAGATGACACCCCGGCCAACCTGCAGGTACTGGCGGGCATGCTCAAGGACCGTGGGTTTAAAGTTCGCCCGGTTCCGAGCGGCAAGCTGGCGCTGCTGGCCGCACAACGCGATCCGCCCGACTTGATCATGCTCGACATCAACATGCCCGAGATGAACGGCTACGAAGTGTGCGAACACCTCAAAGCCGATGACCGGCTCAAGGGCATTCCTGTCATCTTTATCAGCGCTCTCACCGAGCCGCTCGATAAAGTGAAGGCGTTTGCCATCGGCGGCGTTGATTATATTACCAAGCCGTTTCAGATGGAAGAATTGCGGGCGCGTGTCGAGACGCATCTGAAACTTCGCCGATTGCAGGTCGAGTTGGAGGAAAACAACGCCCGACTGGCGATGGCCAACGAGCGCATGTCGCGCGACCTGGCAGCGGCGGCGAAGATTCAGAAAGCGTTTCTCCCTTGCGCGGCGCCGGGGGTTCCGGGGACGACGTTCGCCTGGTGCTACCGCCCGTGCGACGAACTGGCGGGCGATGCGCTGAATATCATTCCGCTGGGCGAGGGAAGAATTGGCCTCTACATCCTCGACGTCAGCGGCCATGGGGTTTCATCGGCCCTGCTGTCGGTAACGCTCAGCCGTCTTCTCTCGCCGCCGTCAGAGCCTTCGTCGATTCTGGTCCGCGATCGAGATGTTCACGATCGGCTTGACGTCACACCGCCGGCCGAGGTCGCCGCGCGCCTCAACCGGCTCTTTCCGTTTGACCTGGCGACCGAACAATTCGCCACGCTCATGTATGGGGTTCTGGACATCACGACCGGAGATTTTCGCCATGTTTCAGCGGGCCACCCCGGCCCGCTGCATCTTCCGGCCAGCGGGCCCCCGGTAATTCTAGAGAGCCCGGGGTTTCCGATTGGTCTGGCAGAAGAGGCCTACGGCGAGCGGAGTGTTCATCTGGCGGCGGGAGACCGACTCTATCTCTATTCCGATGGTCTTCCCGATGCGATGGACGCGTCGGGCGAGCAGTTCGGCGATGCGCGGCTTTTGGCGGCGATTGGTCGGAGCCGGTCAAAGTCACTGCAAGACGCGGTCACTGACTTGTTGGCGCAAATCGATACCTGGCGCGGGGCCACAAGTGCCAAAGACGACATTTCGATTCTGGCGGTCGAGGTGTTGGGGGTTGCGGGTGGGGGGTGAGCCAGCCCCCTGGAACCAAATGGGGAGCATGCTGCGGCTGACTCTCAGCCAGGCGCCAGCAGCGGCAGGATTCGTTCGGCAGCGGTTTTCGCTGCTTCTTCCCAGTCGAGATGGCGATAGATTTTGACCGATACATATCGATCATATCCGCTTTCGCGCAATGCTCTTAATGTTCGAGGAAAGTCGATGCTCCCGCTGCCGAAAGGGCCGCCGTTCGATTCGCACAAATGAAAATGGCGAATCTGCTTCCCGTGCCTGGCGATCGTCTCATAGACCGAGCGCTCTTCAATGTTCAGATGAATGGTATCGAGCATGTAGCCCAGGCTGGGCGAGCCGACCTGCGTCACCAGCGCGGCCGCTTCAGCAGCCGTATGGTGAAATCCGACCTGCAGATGATTGACCGGCTCGAGCACCAGCGTCACATCTTTTCGGGCGGCGTGATCTGCGGCGCGCCGCAGAGCCGCCGTGATGCGGTCGGCCGCCAGCGCGCCGTCTGGCTCGTCGCTCCGTAAACCCTGCATCAGCCCGATCACGATGATCGCTGCCAGCGGCCCGGCATAATCAATGTATGAGCAAAGTCGATCAACGGCGCGGTCGCGGACACTCTCATCGGGGCTGGCCAGGCACAGCTTCTCGTGCGCGTAAGACCAGCCCGAAAGAAACGAGACGACCGGCAAGGCTGTCTGCTCTGATACGCGCAGCAACTCGTCGGCAGAATAAGACGGGGGATATGTCGCCGACAGTTCGACTCCCTGGTACCCCAGTTTTGCCAACCGCTCCATCCTCAGGGAGAGTTCTGCCAGATCTGAAATCGGTTCAAAAAAAAGAAAGCTGAGTTTCATGGTGCAGTCCCTGTGAAGAGATTGCCCGCGGCGCGACCGGTCAATGAACGGGATTGACGGCGGGAATGTGGCGGGTGGATTTTGGCATTCTGCGCGTATCATACGGCTTGCCGGCTGAAGTCGAAGCCGAAAGTCGATTCTGGTGAAGATTTGAGGATAAAAGTAACGCGGCGAATTTCGGTTTGGTATTGGCTCAGCGGGACATAGACGTGGCAGAATTGAAGATGGCGGGATGCCTTTGAAATCTGGATGGAAAAAAAGATCGCAAGATCGGCAAAGTGGGGCGAGGAGTCACTGGACCTGCCTACCTCCCGCGCGATAAAATTCATCCCAGATATCTCAACCTCGCCATTTATTGCATCTTTTCAATCTGGCCTTTTCACATTCACCCCCTGTTAACAGCCGCAGATAAGCACCTGGAGATTCTTCATGTTGACGATCGGCACGCTGAGACAATGGATTGCTCGAAATAAAAAACATCGATTGCGACGGTCGGTGGATCGCCCGCATCCCGTTCTGGCCGACTGTGCGGCAGAATGCCTGGAAGTCCGCAGGCTTCTTTCAAACGTCGCTGTTTCGTTGAATGCCGGAATCCTCGCGCTGACGGGTGATTCGGGAGACCACACCATTGCCGCCACGGTCTCTGGTGGAAATCTGCAACTTGCCGGCGCAAATGGCACGACGTTTACGTTTCAGGGCGCCACGAACGCGAGTGTGTCGATTCCGGTCAGCCCGCTCACGGGCCTCATGATTACGATGCAGGGAGGAAACGATAACATCACCTTCGATGCGGCGAATCTCGGCACCATATCGGGCAACGTCGACGTGATGCTGGGCGACGGTACGAACTCACTGATATTCAAAGATGCGACTGTCACCGGCACGACGCTCATCATGGGTGGAAGCGGCGCCGATTCTGTCCAGCTGTCGAACGACGTGCTGCACGATGTCTCAATCTTAACCGGCGAAGGGGACGACTCAGTCCAGCTTTCTAATATCACGCTCTCGGCTTCGCAGGTTTATGCCAACTTGATCGCCAGCGTGCCGTCACTCTCGCAGACCTTGGGGGGCATCACCAGCGGGGGCTCGCTCCTCATTGACATGGGCTCAGGCCACGACACGCTCAATCTGGACACGGTCACTTCAGCCAATGCAATGCTCAATGGCGTGTGGAGTGTGTTACTCGGGTCTGGAAACGACAATGCGACATTCACGTCGGTGCAGACCCACGGCCCGACGATCGTAGCCGGCGGCATTGGAGCCCACATTGGCACGACCAGCAGCAACTTTGGCGGAGCCACAATCGTGGCCACCTCGGGGAACAGCAGTCAGATTAACGTGAACTCGTCCACATTTGTCGGTCCTGCGATTTTGTCAACCGGAGTGGGAGACTCGCCATCGATTTCGGTGGAGGATTCGTCGTTTCAGTCGGCGACGGCATTCGTCGAGGTGGGCCAGAATGCAACGCTTAATCTTGAGTCGTCGATCACGACCGGAGCCGGGACGAATTTCGCGGGACCAGTCGTCGCAGTTCTGGCGGGCCCCTCAGCGATTGCCAACCTGGGAAGTCCTGCATCGGCCGACAAACTGGCGTTCGCCAGCTTTGCGGTCTTCGTCGGCGGGTCGCCCGACGCGACAGTTAATATCGCCACCGCGGTTACGACGCTCGACAATAATAAGCTCGTGCTGATCTCAGCCAAGCGGCACAACGTTTGAAAGATCTCATGCACCGTCGAGTCGCATGGCATGATATCGAATTCCACATTGCTGTTTTGACGTCGGCTGACCATGTCGGGAGGACCGACGAGTCAAGGCGCCCCTCTGATTCTCGATCGTTAATTGTTGCCGGCTTGCCGGTCGAGTCTGGTTTTTCTCGGATGTTTTGAACGGCTGCGAAGACACTGGAGAGGGGCGAGATGCTTGCAAACGCCCTCGCAGGAGGCGACACGTGCCGCCAGCGACGTCAAATTATGACGATTGTGCCGTGTGTGACGCCCGCACGACCGATACGGTCGCATTTTTCGGCATTTTCTGGGATTGGCCGTCGAGGCAACTGAAAGCCCGATCCGACTTTAGTCTCGTAACCGCCTGTTAAAGAACGGACAGGCTGTCGCGCGACCCACGAACATTCAGCGATCGTGCCGAAACAAGCCTTCCTCTCAGCGTGGCCTCACGACCGTGTCTTTATTGAACCCGAAAAAATCTCGACAGCAGGTCGGCCTATTGTCCAGCGCCGAGCGCGGGCCCGAGCAGCCACCGCTCTTTCCATTGCCCCTGGAAGCCTACGAGCGGTACATGCTGGCCGATGATTCACCCGACTACCCGATGGCCTTCGTGATCGCCATCGACGTGTCGGGCGATCTGCGTTTTTTGGAGTTTGAAAGCGCGTTGCAGGCGGCCCTCGTGCGACATCCTCTGCTGGGCTGCCGGGTCGAATTGATTGGCGGCAAAGGATGGTGCTGGAAACCGGTCGCGCGCCGGGCCGTGTCAGTTGAGTGGATCGAAGGCGATCGACCACTCGAAAGCCCGCGTGGCGAACGAATCGACCTGATGCGGGAAGTCGGGCTTCGTGTCCAGGTCTGTCATGCTCGAAATGCGGCGCGCGTCAATTTCCAGTTTCATCATGCGGCAACCGATGGCATCGGCGCCGTGCAGTTCATTGGCGATGTGCTTGCCATTTACGGGCAGTCGACGGCAGCCCCCGGCGACGAAATTCCTGAACTCGAACCGCTCAATCCGCAATTGCTGATCCAGCGCGGACGGCTGTGGCGTGACGGCGTGAGGCCGCGCCGCGGTTTCTTATTACGTACCGCCGGCCGCGTGCTCGAAATGCTCTGGCAGAGCCCTGCTATTCTGGCTGCTCGGGCGAGCCCCAAGGTCTGCGCCACCCAGGATTCATCGATTCCGGCGTTTGTCAGCCGCACGTTGCCGCGCGACGTTCATATCGGGCTCAAAGCGCGGGCCGCCGCGAAGGGAGTCACCGTCAATGACTTGCTCGTGCTCGACATGTATCACACGATTCGCGACTGGAACCAA
>JAYTRB010000598.1:0-1853 GCA_043746425.1 Planctomycetia bacterium | reverse complement strand
AACACTAAAGATGTCGCTCGCGCATTTGTCCGCGCGGGGCTTCTCACCCGTTTTCAGGCCGAACGCCTGCTTGAGGGTCGCTATCGCGGGTTTTTCATCGATCGCTACAAAGTGCTCGAAATCCTCGGCGCGGGTGGTATGGCCTGCTTGTACCTCGCCGAAGACATGCAGAGCGGCGAATATGTGGCCCTGAAAGTTCTGTCGGATAAGCACAAAGACGACGCGGGGATGCTGGCGCGGCTCAAAATCGAAGCCTGCGCCGGCAACCGGCTGCGGCATTCGGGCATCATTCGCACCTTCGGGGTGCATCGCACAGATGACGTCTTCGGCGAAGTCTGGTATCTGGTCATGGAATACGTCGAAGGGGTCAATCTCGAAGAATTGATCAACCTCAGCGGGCCGATTCCGGCGGCACAAGCCTGTGATTTCATCAGGCAGGCCGCGGCGGGGTTGCAGCACGCCCACTCGGTCGGGTTGGTGCATCGCGACGTCAAACCGGCCAATGTGCTGGTAGATCATCAGGGGACGATTAAGATTCTCGATTTCGGATTGGCGCTGCTTGATGGCGACGAAGCCACGGCCGACGAATTTTCGCTGACGATGATTTTCGGCCATAATTGCCTGGGGACGGCCGACTACATCGCTCCCGAACAATCGCTCGACAGTTTCGCGGTCGATACGCGCGCTGACGTTTACAGTCTGGGTTGCACGCTGTATGTGGCCCTCTCTGGCAAGCTGCCCTATCCCGAATCCTCAAGCTGCGAGAAACTTGAGGGACATCGACTGCGCCGTGCGCCACCGTTGCGAAATATCTGCAAGGGCGTCCCGGTCGAAGTGGCGGAAGTGGTCGAAAAGATGATGGCGAAGCGGCCTGAAGACCGGTATCAGACGATGGCCGATGTCGTCAAGGCACTGACGCCCTTCATTAAGCGACAGCCGGTGGAATTTGATTTTCCGAAGGTTCTGGCATGGCGCGCCAAAGAGGCCCGCCGTCGCTTTGCGGGGTTGCGCCCTCCAGGCGGAAGCTCTACCGCGGGCCCGCTCAGACCGGCCGGCGCGCCCTCAAGTCTCTCGAAACACAGCTTGCGAAGCGCTTCGACCAAGCGCCTGCCGCAGTCATCGGCCGAGACTGCCGTGGGGCCGCTTGACCCCGGGAAACCTTCGACGATTTCGCTCGTCGCACCATTTGTCGGTGCCCGCGAAGAAGCCTCGTTGTCACGCCCCGAACTCCTCGTCGGCACAGTTTCCCGCGGACCAATGCTGGTTCCTCTCGAAAAGGGGCATGTCGAAAATGGGCCGGCGATTCCGCTCCTTGGCAACGCCATTGTCATCGGACGCGATCCCGCGTGTGATGTGCCGATTGCATCGACTGCCGTTTCAGGAAAGCACTGCGAGTTACGGTCGAATGGAGCGATCTGGTGGGTCGTCGATCTGGGAAGCAAGAACGGCACTCAGGTCAATGGCGCCGCAGTGACCGAACAGATTCTCTATCCCGGCGATCGGCTTTCGCTGGCCGGGAATTTCCACTTCCGCATTGAATACCCGGTGAGCCTTGCTCCAACTGAGCGACGACTTGTCCGTTGGACCCTGGTGGGCCTCGTTGCAGCGAGTTTGGCTATTGCCGTGTTCGTCTTCTGGCGGCTGGTTGCGTAGGCCGAGTTTTGGGGCTCGCTGCGGGGCATTCCCGATTACGACGGCTGCAGGTTGACATGGCACGGGGCGGCTTCGGCCAAGGCGAGAGGCCTGGGCACCGGTCCATTCGCGATCCGGCTGAAAATCGACCTACGAAACCACCGATCTGTTTCCGCCGGAATTTTTGGCAATAATGGCAAAGATCAATAGTATTTGACCAC
>JAYTRB010000597.1:0-2427 GCA_043746425.1 Planctomycetia bacterium | reverse complement strand
CACCAGCACCGGGACGTCAATGTCGGCCTCACCCCTGTGATGAAAGTCAATCAAGATTTGCTCGAACTCGGATACGCCAGTGGACATTTGCGCTACGACGTTCGACATGGCAACAATTTCAATCCCGCATTCGATCATCCCGGCATTCTTGAAGATAATCATCTTCGAGAAAATGTCGTACCCCATGAATGCGTATTTGCCGAATTGAACCTCAAGACCAACGAGATTCTTGTTGCCGTCCATTTCGCGGAACCGGCCACCCTCATAGGTGATCCGTGGCTCGCGATGGCTTCTGCGCCTGGCCTTTGGATTCAGGACGGCCCAGCCTTGCGAGTGGAGATTTCCCTTGATGGCCAGATTCAGCGCGACAGGCGAGTACAGGAGCTTGCCCATCATCGTCTTTTCGCGGCTGACTTTTCTCAGGCAGGTTGTCGCATTTACGTTGTGAATAGCCGCGTAAGTTTCCAGTAATTCCGAGGGATCGAGTTCTTCCAGGAACTCCTTGCCGCCTTTGGCTGAATATATCCGCGCAACCTGCATTGTTGGCACTCCCTGGCCATGATCGGAATTGCCTTTTACTCAAACAGGATATGCAACTCAAGGCCATTCAGCGTTACGGCAAATCAGCAAATCAGTCGTCCTGTCTGAAAAGGCGATTGGCATGCGAAGTATCCCGCTTCGGCGGCCAATGGAATCTGTCATTATTGGCCGCGGGCACGTATACTGAATCGCCCCACTTCTGCCGCAACCGCGTTCCAAGTATCCCTCTACCCCGGCTCCCTCTGCCAGATCGCCCGTTCCAGATTTTTCCGCTTCCAGGCCTCTGATTCAGCATGTCCAGCACGCTCCTTGATCGCGAAGAATACATCGAACAAGCCTACTTCTTTCGCGTGTTTCGCGACCGGCTGATCGAAAACGTCCCCGCCCAGGAGATTCTCTCGACGATTCACGAAGAAATCCTGTCGACGACGAAGCTGCCGCTGGCCATCGAGTTTTTGAAAAGTGAGATTATGCACACGGGCCAGCTCAGCTCGGGCATGGCGCATCTGGCACATTATTTTACCCCCTTTCAGACGTTCGTCGTCGTGCGGGCCGAAGAAGACCATTCGAAGTTCGACCAGAAAACGGCCCTCGAAGTTTTGCAGCACGAAGCCCAGTATCGGGCCGACGGGGCCACGCCCGCGGGGCTCTTCGCGTATCAGTTCGAATCGATCAGCCGCAACAAGCTGGGATACGACCGGGGCATGGAAGCCATGGCCCACGATCCGTTGTACGACGAGATGTGGCGCGAATGGATCCGGCGGACCCGTCTGCAACTGGGCGCGGTCGATTTTGCCGACCTGATGTACTTGTGCAGCGAGGAATTCGTCGCCGAGCGGCGGCGCACTTCGGGGAACCCGAATTTTCAGTCGCCGCATGCAATTTTGTTCGGTGCCAAAGAAGGGCGTATCGCCAAAGCCAATCGGGCCAAAGACCCGCTGTATATGTTCGCCGCGCTGCAACGGCAATTGGGTTATCCGGCCGTGCCGCGCCTGCGGACGCAGACGGGCCATGAGCAGGAAGTCCCCGCCCTGGCGGCGAAGCTGTCGCAACTCGAAAAGCGGCTGCACCTGGTGGAGGCAGAGCTCAAAGGCAACCTCGACCTGTCGCAGTTCTACGTCAAGCCGGCCGACGGGCCGGCGGGGTGATTGGGCGCACGACACAGTTTGGGCCGCTGATCTCGGATGCCAGGCAGGCCACGGGGCCAGCGCTCGACTCTCGACTGCGGCAAGGTTGAAACCCGGCGGTGCGGTTGACCTGCGAAGAAGACTCGATCATTTGCCATCGCTCTGACCCCGCCACCCCTTGTATCGTTTGGCTCTCGTGTCACAGACTTGTTGGATGACCCACTGAAAGGTGACACGAATTAACGACGCTCGACAAGCGGGCAGCTTGTCATCACGAGGATTTGGGTTCTGACCCTACGGGAGACGACGTGTTTGAGTCTTTTCCCGATTCGCCGGGCGACTTACCGGCTGGCGGCCTGGGAAACCGCAGGCTGCCGGCGCCGGGATATATAGTCCCGGTCAACTCGCGCCAGCGGCGGGCCTGATCGGCGGAAAGCAGGGCCACCACCTGGGCCACTGCTTCGTCCATAAGCTCGGGATTGGGTGGCATGCGACGGAAATCCCCTCGCCCCCGCCCGCGCTCCCGCGGGGCGAAGAGCTTGGCGAGCGCGTCGCGCTCGATCGCCCGAATGTCCTTGCTTTGCTGCGGACTGATGCTGAGCGCTTCGACGATTTCGGGCTCTTTGAACACAAACACCCCTTGCGACTGGATGTTGAGTTGTTTCAGGCGTTCGAACTGCTCCCGCGAGAGGATGCCACCGAGCGCCCGGTCGTATTTCTCAGTGAGTTTGACTTTATGGCCCCGGCGCGTTTCTTCATC
>JAYTRB010000596.1:0-2728 GCA_043746425.1 Planctomycetia bacterium | reverse complement strand
GCCGTCGTCAGAAGTCGCAGAAAGGCCTGCCGATCGACGCGAGATACGAATGATACCCTGTCGAACTGCCCATCCATGGTCTCCTTGAGGCGCCGCGACAGCAGGTCAGTCCAATGCCGGTGCGGTCCTTCGATCAATACGAGTCGCCCCGCAGAATCACGCTGCAGAATGGCCGACAGCAGTGGGTCGAAATCGGGGTGAAACTTGAACAGGCTCTGGGGACATAAATACAGGTGCCCCTCTTGCGGCAAATTGAATTCTTGCCGCGCCGTGGCGCGATCGCCGGCCAGCGGGGCGGCGATCGGCTTTTCGCCAGGAGTGATCTGCGGCGGGTAGTAGTAAGTGGGAAGCGACTCGAGCAGGACAAGGTTTTCGGTGTAGTGTTCTGCGGCAGCCGCAGGTTCGATCAACCGACTGGAAATGAAATGGTCGATCGTCGGAATCCCCGTCGTGACGGGGTGCCCCCACATGGCGCATTGCACCGGCGCCAACCGCGAAAAGGCGAGCGAATAACTGACAGGGTCCATCCCCACGTCAGGAAAAACGAGCACGTCGATGCTGGCCGCGGCGACTATCGAGTGCGCTGTGGCAACATCCTCAGGAAGGGGGACAAATGCGTTGGCGCACTGGCGGAGAAACGAGACGGTCTCGTCCGCCGCTTCTCCCACAACAAAAACCGTCACGAAAAAGTCACGTCGTGACAGGTGACAGATCAATCCCTTCATCAAGTCGCCGATTGTGTGATCGCGAAGGAATTTCGACAGAAATCCGATGCGGATCGGCCGGCCCGGTGCTGCCGTCTCTGCTGCGGTCGGGGCAACGAAACCTCGGCGGTCGGTTGCGGCTGGTCTAGCAGTAAAATGCGGAGGGGGAGGAACGATTTGCCCATCAGCAGCAGACCGGTACAACCCGGCCGCGCGGCGGGCCAGATCGCGATCATTCAATCCCTGGTAGGCCAGCAAAAAGTTGACGGGCGCCGCATCCTTCGTCGGATCGAGAGCGACGCGTTTGCTCAGTAACTCGGTGAGATTGTCTTCAACCGTCTCACGATAGCGTCGCAGTTCGTCGAGTGACTCATAAACCGGAGGCAGCATCGTCGCCGCCTGAATGAGCAATCGCGGATTGTATCGCTGTCGATTGAGAGACTGCCGGTAATACCCGGCGGCCTCGCCCGCCCGCCCCTGCATCGAAAGCACATTGGCCATGCTCCACAAGGCGTCGGCCGATTGGGAATCGACCGCCAGCGCCTGTCGCAACAACGCCTCAGACTCGTCGAGCTGCATTTGTGCCTGCAGTCTGCCCGCCAGATTGTTCAAGGCCGCGACTGAGCGCGGGTCGAGCGTCGCCGCTTCGCGGTAGCAGACTTCAGCTTCGGCATGCCGCCCCAGCACGCTCAACAGGGCGCCCAGGTTGTTGCGGGCGTCGGCGAAATCGGGCTGCCAGCGCAAAGCCGCCTGGTAGGCGTGCTGCGCCGGCTCAAATCGCCGCAGACGATGGAGAGCCGTCCCGAGATTATTGAGTGCTTTGGCAAATTGGGGCTGACGCTCGATCGCCCGAACGTAACAGGCGACGGCTTCCAGCAACCGATCTTGCGCGAGGTGAATGTTTCCGAGGTTGAAATGCCCATCGGCGCTGCCGGGGGCAAGCGAAATTGTATGTCCAAAGCATTCGGCTGCCTGATCCAGCTCGCCCAGCTTCTGATGTACAATTCCCAGATCGCTCCAGGCCTCGAGGAACTCGGGACGCAGCCGCACGGCCTGTTGAAATCGCAGCTTGGCCCCCACCTGGTCGCCGCGCTGTTGCAACGCAATGCCAAGGTTATAGTGCGTGTGGGGTTGTTCGGGAGCCAATTGTACAGCCTGCTGAAAGCAATCGATGGCCTCATCGAGCCGGCCCAACTGGTGGTACATCGCCCCCAGATCGCACTGGAAAACGGCGCTCGAGCCATCGAGTGATACGGCGCGGCCGATGCACTCGGCCGCTTTATCGAGGCGTCCGGAACGATGAACGACCAGGCCCAAAAGGTGCCACGCCTCCGCGTTCTGGTGATCGCTCCGCAGAATTTGCTCGTAAAGCCGCTCAGCCTGCTCGAAATCGCCCGCCTGCTGAAGCGCAAGCGCGCGCGTGAACGCCGTCCCTGGACTGCTCACTGGAATCCTTTCCCAACACAAGCGTTGTCACTCTGGTAGTCCATCCCGCCACGCGTCTTTCCCGCGGCTGGAAACCGGCATTACAAACGGTTTCATAAAGTTTGTCCATGCCGAGTTAGGAAGCGCAGACAGGCTCGGGCCCCAAAATCGGGATCAGGGGAACCTTGCGGCTCCGCCCCTCCCCCATCACCGTCCGTACGGATCCGTATTCGGCAATTCGGTTGGTTACCCGGGCATGGGAGTCAATTGGGGAACTCCGATGGAAGTGAAGAACGCATTCGGAAACGCGTAATGCAACGTGGGTGATTTGCTGAGCCGCCATGTGCCGTGACAGCTTCCGGCGATTTTGGCCGCCAAGTCACGGGACACGTTCAGCTTTCGCAGTTCGGCAATTTTCGTTTTGCCTCGACGCCATTGTTTCCATACGAAGGCACGCAGCCTCCGATGACCCCATGAGGCCAATTCCTTGAGCACACTGGTTCCTTGAGCACACTGGTTCCTTGAGCACATTGGGAATTTCGCAGTACGCAAAGTCCCCGCGCCAGCCTTGTCGGGAGCGTGATTGGTTTGTAACCATC
>JAYTRB010000595.1:0-10156 GCA_043746425.1 Planctomycetia bacterium | reverse complement strand
GTCTGCATCGCGCCGCAGGGATCAAGCCCGGCGCCTGTCGTCCCAGACAGCCCAATTCGTTCGAACGTCGCCGGATTCGAAAAGTTCCGATTGCGGCCTATAAATTCCGTGCGGTCTCCGGTCACCGTGCGGCGGCGGTCGAGCACGTGCAGAAACGCGACCTGGTTCGGGAATACCTCGTGAGCGGGATTACAGGCGAGCAGTGCGCCGCTGATGTCATCGACCGCCGTCCAAACTTGAGTCTGCGTCCGTTCGCGAGTGTCTCCCAGTACCCATTCGGCATAATAGGTCACTGAAATGCTCCGCGGCCGGGGGCTGGCGTTTCGCAACTTGAGGCAGACGAACTTCACCGACTCTGAAAGCGCAATCGAAAGTAGAAGCTCACAGTGAATGTCCTCTGCGGTGTGGGTAAATTGAGAATAGCCGTGTCCATGCGCGATTGTGTAGTCTGCATTGTCGCGAATCGGCAATGGTGTGGGCGACCAGACGACGCCCGATTCCTCATCGCGCAGGTAGATCATTTCACCCGGCGCGTCGGCGACCGGATCATTCGACCATGCCGTGAGCTTGTTTTCGCGACTGTTTCCCGCCCAGGTGTATCCCCCGCCGGCTTCGCTGACGAGACAGCCGAAATCGGGGTTGGCAATGCAGTTCACCCAGGGGGCAGGGGTCCATTCGCCGGCCCGCAGGCGCACGACATATTCATGGCCTTCTGCCGCAAACCCACCGAAGGGATTTGGAAAACGCAGATCGGGGCGCGCCTCGGGGAGCGGCGCTGGTGATCTTGCCGGCGCCGGTCGAGGAAGTTTTCGTGCGGGGCGCAGGGCCGGTGGTTCGATGCGTTTTGGCGGTTCGCTGGCCGATTCGATCTGCCGCGCCAGCGATCCCCGCGAGGCCGAAAGATTGACAGCCGCCGTGGCGTGCAGCAAAGTTTTATCTTCCTCGGCCAGATGTGCGGCGCGCAACAGGTACACGCCTCCCGATTTATTAATGGGCGAATGAACGGTGGTCTGAATCTGCTCGAGAAGCTGTTCATGAAAGGTGTCGAAATAACCCGCCGGACGCTCGTTGAGCACGACCAGATCGACCTTCAGCCCATGTGCATGCCAGAACTCATGAGCCAGTAAAAGTTCACGGAGTAGCCCGCGATGGTCTGGTTCGGAAATCCCCACGATGACCAGAGGATCATCGCCTGAAATTCCGTGTCGCCAAAGCGACGATTGCCCCAGCCGGTTGGCCTTCAAAACCTGCGGCGGGGCGCGCCAGGCCGGGTCGGGGTAGATCGTGGCCGACGCGAGCCGTTGAAAAAGCTGACTGCTGGCCGGCGAGAGTTTCAGACGGTTCATCTCGATCTGGCTGTTGGCCCAGGCCAATTCAAATGTGCGCTGCACAACCCGCGCGTCGTGATACTGGTCGGCCAGCAGCAGCGCTTCTTCGCGGCTGTCGGCGAACGCTGTCGTGAACGCCAGACTGGCCGCACCCCCTGGAGGAAGCGCCAGCCGATGCCGGAGGCTGAAAATTGGGTCAAGCACCGGTCCTGTCGTTCCCGAGAGGCGGGCGTTCCGGTCCATAGCGACAGGCGTGGCGGCGGTTCTTCCTCTGCCGATGAACTGGGCGCGGTCGGTTTCGAATTCCACCGTTTCTTCAATTCCCTCGGGAATTGCGAGCACATGCACTGCCCAGACTGGCTTTTGCTCGGCGTCTCGTGGACGGCGGCAGGCGAGCAGGGCGCGGCGCTGGTCGAGGTATTCAGTCTCGACAAAAAGTTTATTGAAAGCGGGATGCGCCAGATCGGCAGCCGCGGGGCTCAGCACCAGCTCAAGGAAGCTGGTCACTTCTATGACTGCGGGACGTTTGCCATAATTCCTGAGTGTGACCTGCCGGACTTCCGCGTCATTTTCCGGAGAGACAGCGATTTCCAGCATCGTTTCGATGTTGCCATCGAGCCGCCGGATTTCGACTTTGTCGATGGCGAACGTGACTTCATACGCATCGGGAACTGCCCGCGTCGGCTGAAAACCGGCGGACCAGATCAGACCCGTATCGACGTTGCGCAGGTAAAGAAACTGTCCCCAGTTGTCGCGCGTCGCATCGGGTCTCCAGCGCGACACGGCGAGCGATCGGCAGACGCTGTACCCGCCCCCCGAATTCGTCAACATCACCGAATATCTTCCATTCGACAGCAGGTGCAATCGGGGCACGGCCGTTGCCGCAGTCGACAGCCGGCGGCTGACCGCCCCCGGCATGTCGGGGAGAGCCGGAACAGGCGTCGCCTCGTCAGCTTGTGGTTGAAACTGGAGGACCGCGACGGGCACCCGTTCCTGGAGGAGCAGGTCGACTGCCCGGATTTGCGGTTGCCGCTGAAAGCGGCGCTGCATGCAACGATCGAGCAGACAATTGGCGATGGCCGCCATCGTCATTCCGTGATGATGCGCCATATAGCAGTAGACTACATTCCGGCGTTCGTCGGCTGCGACGCGCGAGGGCGTATAGTCGAGCGCGTCATACAGGCCCCATTCTCCTTCGGCCCCTTCTGCAATGAGATCGCGGAGATTGGCCGCTGCCGCCGCCGGATCAATCTCGGCCGCGAGGGTGGTTGAATAGGGAGAAATGACCAGATCGCGGGCCAATCCCCGTTTCAGTCCTAAACCCGGTACGCCGAACGACTGGTAATGGTAGTCGGTGTTCGCGCCTTGCGCGCTGAAGGCCGATTCTGAGATGCCCCAGGGAACATGACACTTTCGACCGTAGGCAATCTGATGCTCGACCGCTGCCCGACAACTCTGATCGAGCAGCGAACCTTCGACATCGTGGACAAAAAGTGTGGGCATCAGGAACTCGAACATTGTTCCGCCCCACGAGAGAAGCGCACGAGCGCCTTCGGTTTCTGTGAGGGTACGGCCCAGTTGAAACCAGTGCCGATGGTCGACGTCACCTTTCGCGATGGCCACCAGGCTGGCAATGCGCGCTTCCGACGCCAGGAGGTCATACCGCGCGGCGTCCAGCCGGCCCTCGTCCAGGTTGTAGCCGACCGAGAACAACTTCCGCTGCGCGTCATACGTCAGTGTGAAGTCCATATCCATCGCCAGGCGATAGTACCGATCGGCAAGCTGATCGAGCCGGTGGACGAATTCGAGCGCCTGCCGCGACGCTTCCTGCAGCGCCCCGGCGAAGGTCTCGAACTGCAACTCAGAAGAATCATGGCCCAGTCCGGAATTCGCCTCACGGAGCGCTTCAATGTGGGGCGTGGCCCATTCGTGCAGCGCCGCGAGACGTTGCAAAGTCAACGGCGTCTTCATTTCTGACCAGAGCGTCTGCCAGGCGTTCTCATTGGCAGCCGCCCAGGTCACGGCCGGTGTAACGCCGTTCGTCCCCACCGACGACTTCTGAGTGCCGTTGTCCACGATGTTGACCCAGGAGAAAAACAGGGCGTTGTCTTGCTGAAGGCCTCCCAAATGGTTGATTAAAATCGCAATTTTTTTCGACAACTCAAGATGCTTCGTGTCGTTTGGCGACTGGAAGGCCTGCAGCCGGTCGGGCAGCACCCGGGCCGCAGCATGCAGTTTTTCGATCAGCCTGGCCCACTCAAGAATGTCGGCTGGCCGCGCTTCTGCTGCCATTCGAATGTCGCGCAGGCACTCTTCCAGGGCGGTCAGCGCCGTCCCTCCAAAGCGGGCTCCGCGGGGTTGCAGGCGGGCGAGTGATTCTTCCACGAGAATGACGGTGTCGATAATCCCGGTTGTCGTGCGATCCGATAACAGGGGTAGTTTCTGAAAATCGCGCAGCGCCTGGCTGGCCGTCATAAAGCAGGCCGCCAGATTGCCGCTGTCGGCGGTGGAAATGTACCGCGGCGGAAGTGCCGCCAGGTTTGTCGTGACGTACCAGTTATAGAAATGACCGCGATGGCGATCGAGTTGCTCAAGTGTTTGCAGATTCCGTTCGAGCAGCGTGACCAGATCGCTCAGCCCGAGAAATCCGAAATCGTATGCGGCGGCTGCCGAAATGATGAGCAGCCCTTCATTGGTGGGCGACACCCTGTGGGCGATTTTATCCCGCGGAAATTCCTGAAAGTTGTCGGGAGGGAGCCAATGTTCTTCGAGAGTGACAAAAGCCTCAAAGAAGGCCCATGTCTTGCGCGCCAGTCGCCGAAGTTCCTGTCTTTCAAAGGGTTCCAGTGGCTTAATGGCGCGCACGGTCGGCCGGCTGATCCAGTACGCTACCAGCGGCGAAAGGATCCAGGCCACCAGCAGCGGCGCCGCGGCAAGGTGCGAGGCGTGGGGCAAGATAAACAGGCTCAGCAGCGCCAGAGATGCCCCCCCCTTCATTTCCCAGACTGACAACCAGGGATTATCTTTAAACCGCCGCTCTGCGGCATCGGCGGTCTCCCATTCGAGAAGTTTGCGGCGCGAGACGCAGAGCCGATACAAGGTACGGGCCGCCGCATCGAGCATGAGTTCGGCTTTGTACGGCAAGAAAACCAGCGCCAGCAACGACTGCACGAGTGTCCGCGAAAGATCAATCACTAATTCGCGGAGCCGCCCGCGCCAGTCGGTGCCATGCGGCCAGGTCATCAGCAGCGACAGGGCCCGGGCAAAGACATGTGTGGCAACGACGATCGTTGCGAACAGGGTGGCCAGCCCGGCCAGGGGCGGAAAGGCCAACCATGCGAGAAGCAGACAGGCCAGCAGTACCGGCAGAACCAGACTGCGGCGTAAATTGTCGAAGACTTTCCAGCGCGACAAGAGTGACAGCGGATTGGCCCGCCTTCCCTCGGTAGTCGGCACCGTTGGAAGCAACCAGGGCAGCAATTGCCAGTCACCACGCACCCAGCGATGCTGCCGTCGCGCCTCGGCATCGAATCGCGTCGGGTATTCATCGAACAGTTCGATGTCTGTCACCATACCCACTCGCGCAAAACAACCTTCGATGAGATCGTGACTCAGGATGTGATTCTCGGGAAATGTATCATCCACTGCGGCGGCAAAGGCATCGACGTCATAGATGCCTTTGCCCATGAAAGAGCCTTCTCCGAATAGATCCTGGTAGACGTCTGACACCGCCACGCTGTAGGGATCAAGACCCGGGCTGTTGGCAAAGATCTTGGAAAAACGTGAGCGGACGGCGCTGGCCAGGCTGACAGTTACCCGCGGCTGCAAGATTCCGAAGCCGCGCGTGACGCGGTGCAAGGCGGTATCGAAATGCGGCCGATTCAGGGGATGGGCCAAGGTGCCGATCAGTCGCTTCGCCACACCATGCGGCAGGCGCGAATCGGCATCGAGCGTGATGACATATCGAATTCGGGTCGGGCCGCCCAGGAGCGTGCCGGTCTCAACGTAGCTGGTGTTGCGGTCTCCGCGCAACAGGCGATTCAACTCCACAAGCTTCCCGCGCTTTCGTTCCCAGCCCATCCAGACATTTTCCAGGGGGTTCCAGAGCCGGCGACGATGCAAAAGATGAAAGCGGGCTCCCTCGGGGTCAGGATGACGTCCGTTGAGTACCTCAATACCGGCACGCGCCTGTTCGAGCAGCGCCTTGTCAGCGGGCAGTGATTCCGCACTCGCGTCTCCGAAATCTGTGAGCAACGCGAACTGCAGTCCCCGCTCTGGATTCGTCAGATAATGAATTTCAAGCCGCTCCAGCAGCGCGCGAATCCCCTGCTCGCTGGTCAACAAGCTGGGAATCACCACCAGCGACTGGCAGTGTGCGGGGATCTGATCGGTGAACTCGATCTTGGGAAGGGCCTGCGGCTGAAACAGATTGGTGACCATTACATTGACCAGACCGATCGCCAGATCGCTGGCGGGAAGCAGCGCAAGCAACCCCGCCAAACCGGCGATCCATGGCGGTGCCGACAGTGCCAGGGCGACCTGCTGAATCGCCACAGCGAACGTCACCGTGAGCAGAGAAATCCCGCCCATATAAACGATTGACGCCTGCCGTTGTGCCAGTCGCGAGACCGACTCACCCCACCGCGGTCGGTACTGCAATTGGGCTTCGAGCTCTCGCCGCCCTTCATCGAGCAAAAAGAAACCGACGTGTCTGCGGCGCACGTCAGAAGCCTCTTGCCGATCGGCTGCGCGGGCGTAGTCAATGGCGGCCTCGGCGACACCGATCTCGTCGAAGCATGAGCGTTTGGCAAGCTCTTCGACAACATGCCGGTATTGGTCGCGGCTGGAAAATTCGAGATGCTCGTAAACCCCCGCGGGATCTTCGCGGAGTACCTGCTCTACCAGACTGACGCGCTCGAAAAATACCTTCCAATCGAGGCCGTTAAGCAATTGCATACTGGTGACGATATTGCCGATCGATACCTGATCGGCGGCCAGACGCTGTTGCTCGTTCCGCACGATCTCATCGATTTCGTCTTGTCCGCGGCCAAAACGACTTGCCACATCGGCCAGGATGAGACCATGCTCTTCAGGGTTCGATCCGCGCAGGTTGTCGATGAGATGCATGACCACTGGCGGGGCATGGGCACGAGTTTCTGCCACTCCGGCAGTAGAACTTGCCGATCGCCACGTTTCGAGCAGCTTTTGCGCTTGTTGGCGGTACTCACGTCCGGCCGTAATGTGGCCGCACAGTCGTCGCAGATTCTCGACGAGCACCAGCCGCAACATGATCGGGACGGCCCACAGTTCACCGCTCGTCATGGGCGACGTCCTTTGATACGCCTCGACGAATCCCGCAATCAGCTCCTGGTTCAGGCTGCTGTCTGTATGGACGACAAGTTCGTGGCCGACTTCATAAACACGGGGGAACCCCGTCCAGTCGCCCTCCGCCAGCTTCGGAAGTTCCCGATAAAAGCGGCGCGGCAGATCTTCGCGAATTTCTCGCAATTGTTCTTCGATGATGTGGTAATTGTCGAGCACCCACTCCGCTGTCGGCGCGACCGGCTCACCAGCATGCACTGCGGCTGTAATGACCCGGTAAGCTGAGGCAATGACTCGGGAATTGCTCTCGAACCGGTCGATGAATCGGCCGTGGTCGTGCCGCGTGTCTGTAATACGATGACGGGCCGCCATCTCGGCGGCATGCCCCCACAGATGTTCGGCACTGAATGGCTCGCCGCGCAACGGCGGTTCGAGTTGGGTAACAGGTGCGGACAGGCTTTTCTCCCTTTCGCGGGAACCGATGAACGGTCGGTTCCTGTGCGGCTTCCGTTTGACAGACAAAAGACACAAAAGGCAAACGGCATGCCACTTCCGGAATGGTGGCAATACACAAGCAACAATGTACGAAATGTTTGCGCGTTAGAAGATGTGGAGGCGCAAAAACAGAAATTTTCTTACAGTTCTGACGACCCCGGAGCCCAAGCTTTCCTTAGAATGGTTCGCCAGCTGCCACATTGGTTCGCGGGCAGCCATCAACTTGCAGCGCGTTGTGAAGCAGGCGACCTGTCTGTCATGGGCTTACAGCAACATGTGAGCTGAACGGCTGACACGAGTTTGGTTGACGACAATCCATTTGAATTCCATTTCGAATCTGATGCTTTTGGATCAAGACAGCCTGAATGGATCGACATCCAATGGAGTCGACTATCTCAACGCGTGCCTTCATCGCCGATCTTACGGAGCGCCACCTCGACTGCCTTGCGAACCGACTTATCCTCATCGCGCAAGCTTTCTCGCAACGGCGTTAAGGCGGACTTGGCAGCCGGACCGAAAAGTGCCAGGGATTGAGCTGCCTCGCTACGGACCCGCGGATCAGAATTTTTTAATGCCCACAGCAAGGGCTTGATACATGGCTCGGCGGCACCGTCACCGTTGGGGCTGATGCGTGCCAACGCCCAGGCGCTGGTGAATTGCAGAAACTCATCTCGATCTTGAAGGTTCTTCTCGAGCGCGGGCACCGCGGCGCTCGCTGCGGTGCCAATATTTCCAACGGCATAGCAGGCCGTATACCGCACTGAAGGAACGCTGGATGACATCACCTTGATGATTTCGAGTACCGCATCGGCTGCATCAGGCCCGATGGCTGCCAGTGCCCACAGGCAATCCACCTGGAACGTGGCGTTGGGTTCGAGCAGTCCCGCCGCCAATTTCGGAACCGCGGCTGCGGCTCGAGGCCCGATTTGACGCAAGGCAATGACGACTTCATGTCGCACCACGGGCGATTTGTCGTCCAGCGATTGAATGAGTTGCGGGATCGCCTTTTTCACGTGTTCTTCGTTCTCCGGCTCCAGCAGCACCAAAGCGGCGGGGGCGATGCGTTGCAATTGTGAATCGCCGTGCGTCTCAAGCGCCTTGGCCAATGAGGGGATGGCCTCTTTCGCGCCCATCGCAGCGAGGGCATAGGCTGCTGCCGCGCGCGACTTGTTTTTTTCGTCATCAAGAATCGACAAGAGCGCCGGCACGGCAGATTTCGCGTCAGGCCCGATTCTTGACAGCGTCAAGATCACCTCTCGAACCAGTTCAGGGTCTTTATTGGTCAGGGCATTGATCAGCGCGCCCACGGCCGGCTTGGCCGCCGACCCGATTTCTCCCAGAACCAAGACCGCCAGATGCTCCAATTTGTCGTCGTTCTTAATGAGCGGAATCAACGCTGGAACGGCATCGGGGCCAATGTACGCGAGCGCCTGGGCGGCTTGCATCGTCACGGCACCAGATGTATCAGTCAACGCGGCCACCAATGCCGGCACGGCGGCTTTTGCAACCGGCCCGATTTTTCCGAGTGCCTCGGCGGCGAGTCGTCGCACATGATCGTCAGGATCCTTCAAAGCCTTCGCGAGATCGACGATGTCATCGTCTGCATCGGGCCCGATATCACCCACAGCCCGCGCTGCGTGTGCGCGAATCGCGGCAATCTTGCTTCCGAGTAGTTTTTTCAGCGAGGGAACGGCGGACTTCGCGGCAGGGCCCACGGCCCCTAATGCGCCGATCGCATGAATGACGACCTTCTCATTGGCGGATTGCATGGCTTCTACTAACACCGGAATTGCCGGCTCGGCCTTGATCCCCATCCATTCGAGAGCCACTTCAGCATTCGCCGCGACGTCTGGTTCGGCGGGGTGGTTCTTGATCACCGCCATGAGCGCCGGCAAGGCCTGCGGCCCGGCGAGGCCTAATGTTCTGACCGTTTCTCTACGAGTTGAGGTCGATTTGGTCTTAAGCGCTTTAATAAGGATGGGCACAACGTCGCGCAATTCATCCCCTTCGGAACCCAAGATCCGGACCAGAGCCATGCCGGCCGTGGTCGCACGACCGATGTCGTCACCCTTGACGAACTTCATCAAGACGGGCGCGGCTTCGGCTGAGTCAGGGCCGATTTCGCCCAAGGCTTCGATCGCCCGTTCATAGACACGCACATTGTCTCCCTTCAAGATTTCGACGATGGCGGGAACAGAAGTCCGGGCGGCCGGGCCGATGCTCCCCAATGCATTCAGGCATTCAACCTGAACCTGTGCGTTGGTGTCTTTAAGAGCGGTCGTTAAGGCTTCGACCGCCGGGGTCGCTGCCGGGCCAAGTTCGGCCAAGTCTTGCGCCGCGCGAGCACGAGTGCCGGGATGGTTCGACGCAAGGTTTTTGATGAGCACAATCGACGGGTCAGTGGCATCCGCCCCAAAAGCAGTCGCATGTACCATGACACATGCAGCGAACGTCAACCAGGGGGAAGTCTTCATGCTGGATTACTCCAAAAGAGAGCCGATCGAGAGCTTACGACTCCGAATACATGACACAGAGAGAGGTGCTCAAAAGCATTTCCCCGAGATGCATTTCCCATACCAGCGAGAGCCGATTTTGCGTTGCTGACACCGGCTGTGTTACTGACGCTTCACGATTCCATCGCCGACGCGTTGCGGACTTTCGATATATGGGCGATTTATCTCTACCGGTGCTGCGACATCGAGCAAGCTGGTTGCCCGCTGACCGCATTCGGTCGAACTATTGCAACGGTTCTTACCGGACAAGCTTGAATGGGATATCGATCGTTCTGCCGTCAGGACGTCATGAGTGTTGTAACTTGTATGCCGATCAGGTCTTCGGCTTCACTGTCGCGTCGGCGTGGAGTCACCAGTGAGGGGTCCAAAAATTTCGGCACAAATCATGCAGAGGTTATACCTCAAATGCCAAATCACGGAGCTTGAAATGCGAGAATCTCGATCGCAGAGATGTTATCTCTCGCCACTGATTCTCGATGATCCTCTGCCCGTTCACTG
>JAYTRB010000594.1:0-1686 GCA_043746425.1 Planctomycetia bacterium | reverse complement strand
GCCGGCAGTGCCAGACCGGGTACCGTGTAACCCTGCACGCTCGGGTCGCCGGCGACAAGCGGATTATAGGCTGGTCCCAGAAACCCGGCTCGCTGACCGGGCAGGTCGCGGCCATTGTTCGACATGATGTCGGGCAGATGTACGAATTCTGGCAGCCGCGCCGCTTGCGGATTCAACCGCGACAAAACCGCCCCATAGGGCGGGAAATTTTCGGGTTCGTCCCCGACAATCAGCTTTCCGCCGACGACCGGGCTGCGCCCGGTGAGGGCGTAATATGTTCCGGCATTGTGATCGACCACGTCGTGATGAACTGAACGCACGAGCGCGACGTGATGCATCTGCCGCGCCAGTAATGGAAGATATTCGCAAACGGGCACGCCAGCGAGAGTTGAAGCGATCGGTTGAAACTCACCTCGGACTTCGGCCGGAGCGAGCGGTTTCATGTCCCACAGATCCTGATGGGCGGGGCCTCCCTCGAGGAAAAATAAAATACACGACCGAGCCCGCGCCGAATTAGACCGCGGTGCAATCGACCGGGCCAGATTCGGTTCGGCGCGTAACAAGTCAGGAAGAGCCAGGCCGGCAATACCAAGTGAACCGACGCGCAGTAAATCGCGGCGGGGCAACTGATTGAAACTTTCGGGAATCATGGGAGGGGATCCCGCGCCTTAAATCGGCTGTTATCGGCGTTGACGTCGTTTCTGGCCAGGGAGAATCATTTTGTCTTCCAAACACGCTTCTATCATGCCATGTGAGTCGCCCGAGGGCCAACCCAATAATTGCGCCCGCAGGCGGCGGCCATCCAAAAAAAGAGCTTGACCGAATCGGCCTTCAGTTCTATAACTCGCCCCCTTGTCCCCCCTCGCAGCCCGTTAAAAGGGGGATTGACCCTTCGCAGCAGTGTGTTTTCCTCGAGAAACTTCAACCATCACTGGAAAGCACTTCATATTTCGACAGGCTGTCGGGCACGGAAGGATTTCGGGCGGAAATACGGTCGGTATCTCGTCTTTTTCCGGAGATTCGGGTTATGGGTGAACGGACTCACACGACGACAGGCAAGTCGAATTCAGGAGCGAAAAAGACGTGGACCATCGTGATCGCCGGCACGGCCGTCCTGCTTTTGGGGGCTGGCGTGATGTTGCAGGTCACGCGTCCCACCTCGGCATTTCCTGAAGATGGCTCGGGAAACAACAAACCGGGGCAACCAGGCAAGGCCTCGGTCGGAGACCAGAACCAGAAGCGCATGCGCGACGTTGCCCGCGTCGGCCGCGAACATATCACTTACGATGAATTGGCTGCCGAATGCGTCACCCGCAATGGCAAGGAAATTCTCGACAATCTGATCAATCGCAAGATTATTCAGCAGGCCTGCGACGCCCAGGGAATCGAAATCAGTCTGCCCGAAGTCAATAAAGCCATTGAGAAGCAGGCGAAAGATCTGGGCCTGACGAGCGAGCAATTGCTGGCTATGAGCGAAGCCGAGAAAAACATCACGCCCACGCAATTTCGCCGCGATATCGTTTGGCCCATGCTGGCCCTGCGCAAGCTTGCCGGCGAGAACGTCAAAGTCACCGAAGATGATCTCAAGAAGGCATTCGTTCGCAACTACGGTGAGCGGGTGAAGGCCCGTGCCATCGTCCTCGACAATTCTCGTCGGGCGCGCGAGGTCTGGGAAAAAGCCCAGGC
>JAYTRB010000593.1:0-4498 GCA_043746425.1 Planctomycetia bacterium | reverse complement strand
CGCCGCGGCGGCCCGCTCCTCAAGACATCGCTGAACAGCCCCTGGGATCTGGTTCACATTGCGGGCAAGCTCTATGTCGCCATGGCGGGCCCGCATCAGTTGTGGACAGTCGATCTTAAGAAAGACGCGATTCGGGTGTTTGCCGGCTCGGGTAACGAAGATATTGTCAATGGTCTGCTCGATCGTGCCGCGTTCGCACAACCATCGGGAATCACGACCGACGGTGAATTTCTATACGTCGTCGACAGTGAAGGTTCGGCGATCCGCCGGGTCTCGCTCAAATCTGACGGAGACGTTACGACTGTCGTTGGAACATCCGATTTGGCGCACGGCCAAAGTCTGTTCGCCTTCGGCGACGTCGACGGCGTGGGAGCCAAGGCGCGCTTGCAGCATCCGCTGGGAATCGCCTGGTCGGCCAATGAACGACAGCTCTATGTGGCCGATACGTACAACGACAAGATCAAGCGGGTCGATCCGAAAACCGACGAAGTGCAGACGTTTCTTGGGGACGGACGGTCAGGCGACAGCAGTAATCCGCCGCGGTTTTACGAACCGGGTGGACTGTCAATTGTGGGAGAAACGCTCTATGTGGCCGACACCAACAATCACCAGATTCGAAAAATTGATCTTAAGACAAAGGCAGTCGAGCGCTTCGTTGTTGAAGGACTGACGCCGCCGGCCCCGGTCAAAGCTGTCGATGCCGACGACGGGCGAAAACCCATGCGCATTGCCGCGCAGCGCATCGCCACTGGCGAGAACCTGAATTTCGAGGCCGTTCTCCACATACCGAAGGGTTATAAATTGAATACGCTGGCGCCGCTCTCATATCGCCTTAGTGCGGCCGCGGGTCAATCGCTCGTCCGCGACGGTGACCTGGGCGAGCGTAACCAGATCGAAACACCAGAAGACGGCACCACGGTAAAGTTTCAAGTGCCTCTAGCCGCGAAAGCAGGTACGGGAGAGCTCAAGGTGACGTTGAGCTACGGCTATTGTCGCGAAGGAGCCGGAGGGCTGTGCAAGCTTGGCACAGTTTCATGGCTGGTTCCGATTGAAGTCGCCCCCGACGGAAAGGCGAACGTGATCAAGCTCGAAGCGGGAGACGAGTAATTGACTCAAATGACGACTCGCCGCTCGGTTGCGGTTTGAATCCAAAACCACGTTCTTTCCATGACATTGAAACCACCGAGATTGAATATCGACAGACAGAAATGTCGGCAGCCTGGTCTCGCTGTAGAAGTACAGCCCGCACACTTCGCAACGTAAGCGCGGCACTGTACCATGCAGGCCATGTCAGACTCGCCGAAGTACTTCGACACTCCAACACTGGCCCGATTCCGCAGGGCGCTGGTGGCCTGGTACCAGCGACATGCCCGTCGTCTTCCGTGGCGCGACACCACCGATCCGTACAAAATCTGGATCAGCGAGATCATGCTGCAACAGACGACCGTAGCGGCAGTGGTTCCCTTTTTCGAGCGGTTTTTGCAACGCTTTCCGACACTTGAAACCCTGGCGGGCGGTAATGAGGAAGACGTGCTTCGCCTCTGGGAAGGGCTTGGTTATTACAGCCGGGCACGAAACATTTATAAGGCCGCGCGGCTGATTGTACATCAACACGGCGGCCAATTCCCCGACGAGATTGCCCCCCTGATGGAACTTCCCGGAATCGGCCGCTATACCGCGGGGGCAGTCGCGTCTTTCGCTTTCAATCGGCGGGCACCGATCGTCGAGGCCAATACGCTGCGGCTGTATTGCCGACTTTCTGGCTTTTCTGGCGATCCGCGGTCAAGCGTCGGCCAGAAGTTGCTGTGGGATTTCGCCGGGCAGATTGTTCCCCGCACTCGCCCCGGTCGGTTCAATCAGGCGCTGATAGAATTGGGCGCGATACTTTGCACGCCTGAAAAGCCCGATTGCCTGCGGTGCCCGGTCCGTAATTGTTGTTCCGCGTTCGCCAGGGGCTGGCAGAATAAAATCCCCGCTCTCGCAGCACGGACTGCTCCGACGGCGGTCACCGAGATCGCGGTGGCCGTTCACCGCGAGGGTCGATACCTGATGCTGAAACGGCCCCTTGGCGAGCGCTGGGCCGGACTTTGGGATTTCGTGCGGTTTGCATGGAAAGACAGTGGCCTTCTTTCGCTCGCCAGAGTTGCCGGCGCAGTCGGCGTTCATACGGGGCTGGATGTCACAGACTGTTCCAGCTTCACCGAAATCCGGCACAGCGTGACGCGATTCCGGATTAAGCTCTGTTGCTATACCGCCGAATGGGCGGCAGGCGAAATAGACGATTGCGATCGCGAATTCCGCTGGGTCGTTCCACAGCAGATTTCTCAGTTGCCACTATCGGTGACCGGTCGCAAAATCGCACGGCTGCTGCAAGCGCAGCTGCTCATACCCGTTGGCGAGATAACCGATCAATCGAGTTCCCCGCGGAATATTTGTCCTGCAGGAGATAAACGAAGCCAGGCTCGGAACGGAACCGACCAGACTCCTGACGAAACGCTTGTCGAGGCCTTGAATGCTGACGCCTGCGGCTGCGCGGGTTTGAATTGTCCTCATTAATTTCTCGGCACACTGTGGATTTCAGTCCCCCCCTAGAATAAGGAGCATGCACCATGGACCGCCGTCACTGGTTGAAATCGACTTTGCTTGGTTCGGGAGCGATCGGACTTGCTCGCGGCGCTTTTGGAGCAGACGACAAGTCCACCGCGATCGCAGAAGAGGCCCAGCGGGGCACGCCCCCTTTACGGATTACCGACATCAAGACGATTTTGACTGCTCCGGCCAAGATTCGGCTGGTGGTCGTCAAGGTGCTGACGAACGAACCGGGGCTTTTCGGACTGGGCTGCGCTACGTTCACCCAGCGGGCGCGGGCTGTCGAGACGGCTGTCGATAAATTCCTGAAGCCGTTTCTCATCGGCAAAGACGCCACGCGAATCGAAGACATCTGGCAATCGGCTTTCGTCAGCTCCTACTGGCGGAACGGGCCGGTGCTCGGAAATGCCCTTTCAGGAGTCGATATGGCATTGTGGGACATTCTCGGCAAGCGTGCCAAGCTCCCCGTCTATCAACTCCTCGGCGGGAAATGCCGCGAAGCCGTCGATACCTATCGCCATGCCTCGGGAAAGACGTTTGAAGAGGTCGAGGAAGCGGTCGCCAAATACAAAGGCGAAGGCTACCGACACATTCGGATTCAATCGTCGGTTCCCGGACTGGCAACGTATGGAACTGGCGGAGCCACGGGAACCGACAGCGAGAAATCGGTTTCAAACCGCCGCGTCGATGTCTGGGAACCTGGTCCCTACGTGAGACTCGTGCCTAAACTCTTCGAGCACATCCGCAACAAATTCGGCGATGATATCGAACTTCTGCACGACATGCACGAACGAGTCCCTCCGATTCTCGCCATGCAGCTCGTCAAAGACGTCGAGAAGTTCCGGCCGTTCTTCATGGAGGATCCGTTTTCTCCCGAAGACGTGGGGTACTTCAAGCATTTGCGGCAGCAGACCAGCACTCCCATCGCCATGGGCGAGCTATTCAACAATCCCAACGAATGGGTGCCGTTGATCTCTGAGCGGCTCATCGACTTCATCCGCATTCACATTTCGCAGGTAGGAGGGTTGTCGATGGCCCGCAAGATCGCCGCGTACTGTGAGTTCTTCTCGGTTCGTACTGCCTGGCACGGCCCGGGTGACGTCTCTCCTGTCGGTCATGCCTGCAACGTGCATCTGGATCTGGCGGTGCCCAACTTCGGCGTTCAGGAAGCACGTGTATTCACCGATGCCGAGCAGGAAGTTTTTCCCGGATGCCCTGAACTGAAGAATGGATATTACTACGCCACCGACAAGCCGGGATGGGGCATCGATCTGAACGAAAAGCTGGCGGCGAAATTCCCGATTAGCGACGACCCCCCTTTCGATCTGCAATGGGGCACGTTGCGGAGACGCGACGGAACAATCGTCAAGCCGTAGATGCGAACGCTTTGCGTTTCATCCCGCTTTGCGCTTCTCATCTCGTTCGGTATCTCGCTCAACGTGATTCGGAAGCCAGATGGGTTCGATTCCACGGCTCGCGAACAGTTCAGCCAGGTGCTTGTGACACGTGAAGAACAGCACCTGCTGCCCCTCTTCGGCCAGTTCGCAAAGCACATCGACCGTGGCACTGGCCCGGTCTTCGTCGAAGTTGACGATGACATCATCGAGAATGACGGGTAATGAAATTCCCTGTCTGGTCATTTCGCGCACCACCGCCAGGCGCACTGCCAGGAGCAACTGTTCGCGCGTCCCGCGGCTGAGAGACTGTACGGGATGACTTAGCTCCTCATCATCCTCGACGAACAGCAGACGCTCGCCCAGCGGCGCCCAGACGCGTACGTACTTGCCGCAGGTCATGCGCGAAAACAACGTCGATGCCTCGGCCAATGCCTGCGGCTGATGGGTGTGCTCAAAATCGCGTCGCATGTCGTCGATGGCCCTCGCAGCCGATTCGCAGACCGCCCATTCCC
>JAYTRB010000592.1:0-1933 GCA_043746425.1 Planctomycetia bacterium | reverse complement strand
CCGACGATCTGAAACGCGCCTCACAACTTACGCTGCGTACCAACCAGTTCAACTTCACCACTGTCCGCCGCGAAGAAAGTGAGATGCAATCGCTTCTGGCCGCGGGCAACCATGAGATTTATACAGTCAAAGTACGCGATCGCTTCGGCGATTACGGCCTCGTTGGGCTGTTGATTATCGAGCCGCGCGCCGGGCTGTTCATCGTCGATACTTTCCTGCTCAGTTGCCGAGTCATGGGACGCGGCGTCGAGCACAAAATGGCGGCGGAATTGGGGCGACTTGCACTTGAGCAAGGGGCCCGCGCCGTGCAATTGAAGGTCGCAACTACAAAGCGGAACGAGCCGGCCCGGGCCTTCGTCGAAGCCATTTCGCCAGAGGAATGTCGCACAGCCGACGACGCCGGGCTGACGAGTATTCTGCCGGCCGCCGTTCTGGCAGAAGTGCGATTCGCGGCTCCCGAGGCGGCTCAGTCTGCCGCCGCAGAAGCCGGCGCTACGCGTCTCTCTGCGGGCGCCGTGGCCGTCGGCCCGCGCAGGCGCGAGCAACAGATCGCCCGCACGGCAAATGACCTGGCGACGGCCGACCAGTTGCATGCAGCCATCGCCGGCCGGCTTGAGGCGCCGGCAGCGACTGGCGTACCAGCTGGCATGCCTTTCGACGAAATCGGCACGGTTGTCTATGAAGTCTTTGCCCGCGCGCTGAAGCTGTCAGTCAGTCAGGTGCGCGAGGTCGATCGGCTCGAGGCCCTGGGCTGCGGCTCCTTCAGAATCGTCGAGATTACCGTCGACCTTGTCGCCCGGTTTCCCTGGCTTCCCAGCACGTTGCTCTTCGAGCACCGCTCTGTCGCCGAAATCGTGCGCAATATCGCCGAGTTGGCGCAGGCCCGCGCTGCCCCTGCCGCAATTGTTTCTTCGATTCCTCAGCCATCGCCCACGGCACGCGCCGACACAACGATGGGACTGGACGTGGCCGTCGTGGGCCTCAACGTCCGCTGCGCCGGCGCCCGCTCGGCAGACGAATTGTGGAATTTATTGAGTGCGGGGGGCACGTCGGTCAAAGCGGTACACCCCGATCGTGAGTTCTTCCTCGGAAGGCTGCACGATGATCGCCCCCATTTCGCGGGACTGCTCGACGAAATCGACCGCTTCGATCCTGAGTTCTTCGGCATCTCACCGCGCGAGGCCGCGTTGATGGATCCGCAATTGCGGCTTTTTCTCGAAGTCGCCTGGGGTGCGCTTGAGGACGCTGGCAGCGTGGGAACCGGACACGACGTCGATACCGGAGTTTTTGCCGGCGCGATGTATGGTGACTATGCGTACCGCGCCAATCTGACAGCCAGAAATTCCGAGAATCCCTACAAATGCTGGGAAGGCTTCAGTCTCGCCAACCGGTTCTCGCAAGTGATGGGATTTCGCGGCCCCAGCGTTGCGGTAGACACAGCCTGTTCCTCATCGGCCACGGCGTTACATCTGGCGTGCCAGGCCTTGCATGTCGGCGACTGTACGACCGCCGTCGTCGGTGGCGTCAACCTCATTCTTGACCCCGATCGATTCACGCAACTTGGCCGGCTGGGAATTCTTTCCCTTTCCGGACATTGCCGGCCGTTCGGCGCCGAAGCCGACGGAACTGTCCTCGGCGAGGGAGTCGGGGTTGTCGTCCTTCGACCGCTGTCAGAAGCGCTGCGACGCGGCGACCGGGTCTACGGAGTCATCAAAGCAACCGCCGTGAGCACCGGAAACGGAACGGTGGGATTCACGGCCCCTAATCCCCAGGCCCAATCCGAAGCCATTCGCCGGTGCCTTCAGGCCGCGTCTGTCGATCCCCGAACAATCAGTTACGTCGAAACGCATGGCACAGGCACTGCACTGGGAGATCCGATCGAAGTCCGGGGCTTGACTCTGGCATATCTGAATCAGGGATTATGGAACCCCTC
>JAYTRB010000591.1:0-2004 GCA_043746425.1 Planctomycetia bacterium | reverse complement strand
GGGGGAGATCCCAATACGCTTGATGACGATCCTGAGAATGACGGGTTTGGAGGGCCGGGTTACACCATCGCGTGCGAGTGCTACAACGGACAGGCCCGCATGCATTTCAAGGGGAGCCTCACAATGGCTCATGCCGGCAAAGATAGCGGAGGTTCGCAGTTCTTTCTGACACATGGCCCCACCAGCCAACTGAACTGGTCGCCGGAAAAGGAAAAGGCGAGCCACACTGTGTTTGGCCGGGTTCTCAAAGGAATGGATGTCGTTCTAAAGCTGGTCGTCGGCGACACCATCGAATCAGCGAAGGTGCTCCGCAAGCGCGACCACGAATACGTACCCGAGACGCTCACTGACAAGTCGGCCGCGGATAAACCTGGTAAGAACAGCAAAAAGGGAAGCCCTAAAAAGCCCCCCGCAGACGAATAACCCGCCTTCTACGTCATTGGGATTCTACGTCACTGGGAAACCAACCGGCGGGGTTTCACGACCACGGCCTGTGGCTTCTGGCGTCAGCCGTAACTTGGGCTGCGCTGACTCAAATCGACCGAACCCTGACTGGATTCAAATACGGCGATTGATTTCACAGGACACATCGTCTTGCGTCCCAACCCAGACGAAGAAGCTCCTTCGGGGGCTGTCGTTTCCCGAAAGCTCCTATTTCTTGCCGTTGAAAAAAACGTCCAGTCGCACCAGTTCCAACGGCAAATACCTGATTGCCGAGTAGTGACCGGCATCGAGCCAGACGAGTTCAGGTTCGCGACCAATTGACTCCCACAAGGCTTCGGCGCTGGCGGGCGGAATGATCGTGTCATTTTTCGCCGCAATCATCAGTACCCGGCGGCCTTTCAATAAATGCCCGTGCGTCACCGGGTCGATTCTTGAAATCACTTCGCGAAATGACTCGCGTGTTTTTCCGGCGGCCAGCCATTTTTCGCGAAACTTCTGGGCCCGTTCGCTTTCATTGGCCCACAGCATTTCGGCGAAATTGCCACCCCCCAGCACGATCGCCACGTTCTGCAATCGCGGCTCGCCCGACGCCGCCAGCGCCGACATGATGCCTCCCAGACTTATCCCCGTGATTCCCAGCCGATTGGCGTCGACTTCCCGGCGCTCGGCCAACCATGCCGTCGCCCGGCGAATGTCGAGTACGGCCTGAGTCATTCCCTCGACGGTTTCTTGCGGATCCTCGGCGAGCAGGCGCCGCGAAGAATCTTTGCCGCGACGCGGGCCATAATACGGCATCTTGATGAACAGCGCCGCGATGCCGTGCGTCGCCAGATGCGACGCCACCGTTTCAGCCAGAACGAAATCTCCTCCGAGAATGTGCAACACAACACAGGCAGGAAATGGCCCGGGGCCCGCCGGTTGGAAGTACTCGGCATGAACCGTATTGTTCTCGATGATCTCGGTTGTAACGGGCGACGGATAAGTCAGCCGCGACACTCGATACTTCGGCCCCGCGTAAAGAGGCTTCGTCCGGAACTCGAACTGGTGGGGGGTGAGCCGAAAATACTCGGGAACTTTACTTTCGTCGGGTCCCGGCTGAAACGTCACCGTTCCGCGTGCCGGAATCTCGAGGAAATGGAGCGCCTTCTTCGCCGGGCGCTCGTCGGCCGCGCCCATCACACCCGAAAAGAAGAGCCAGACGACGGCCAGGACCGTGTTCATTTGCCAAATGTAGGTCAAAGGTCGAATATCCATGCGAGGTGTTGATTCGGTCGTGGCTGGCGAAAAAACGAAAGGGAAAACGGCCGGAAACATCATCGACGACAGTCCCGCGGTGAATTCTACGCCGATCTGTGGCACGGGCCAAGTGTCGTCGATGACACGGTCGTAAATGACGCGGGTCGTCGATGACAGGGGTCGCCAATGAACCGGCCGTCGATGCCACGGGCACAAAAACGACGCTCGAACGCATGCTGCCCGAATCCGCGCGCCATAAATCCGCGACCAGTGGCCTCATTTCCAATCGTTATTCTGAGCGGCATCTTCCTGGCGACTGGGTGT
>JAYTRB010000590.1:0-1548 GCA_043746425.1 Planctomycetia bacterium | reverse complement strand
GATCTTGACCGCGTACGACGTTTGCGGTAACACGCCCGCACGCTGGACTGGCATGCGGCATTCGTCTCTGGTTTTTCAACGAGCGACAAACCGTATCCGACCCGCAACCTCCTCTCCTGAAATCAAATCCTACTTCAACAATCGGGCCCGAAATGGCGCCGTGCATTGGCGCTGCGCTGAATCGCCCTGTCTGCATTTTCGAGACTGAATTGACACGCACCATGGCTCTTTCGCGCCATCCAAATCACCCGGCGGCCCGCAAGGTCGTCCTCTGAAACCAAGGCACATCCGCCGTGTTCCGCGAATTTCTTCGAATGACCGATCGCCTGCGGCCCCGCACCTGCCTGTCGGGAATTGTGCTGTTCGCGTTCACTTGCGGGTCGTGCTCTGGTTGTGCAATGCTCGAAACAGCCGCTCCGTCGACGACTCAGCCCACCGCTTTATCCTGGCTTACCAATTGGGTCAGCCAGCCCATCGAACTGGTTCCCGGGTTCGAAATTGAGTCGATCAAGCCTGATCCCCGTCCGGCGACAGTCTTTCCAGACAATCTGCTCGAAATCACGATTTGGGATCTGTACGATCCTGGTAAGCCCTATACCTTTCCCGTGCGCGTTGCGGCACAGCAGACGATCGAAGTTCCATTTCTGGGTGAAGTCCCGGTCGAGGGACGAACGATTCCCGAGGTTGAGGCGGGGCTGGCCGAGAGTTACCGCAAGCGAGATATTCTGCTGAATCCACGAATTCTGGTGCGCAGCCTCGATTCGCCGACCGTGAAAGTCCAGGTCACGGGGGCCGTCAATCGCAGCGGGTTTGTCGAACTGACGCGAACTGACCTTAGTGCGTATGCGGCAATCGTTTCAGCAGGCGGCCTGAAGAAGACGGCCGGAACGCAAGTGGCAGTGACGCGGCGTGCGGTGACCCTCGTCTCCGGCAAATCGCCTCCGCCCGCAAACCGTGTTGATTTGTCCGCGGCAATTATCGCCAGCGGCCCGGAAAATACAGCCGCAGACGACGAACCGCATGAGCCGGCCCAAAGGGCCAACAGCGTTGAAGAACTTTCGGTGCCGACGATTACCCCGGCCGCTCGCCCCACGAGTTCGAATCAAGCCTTGTTCGCCGTCGATTCGATTCCAGGAACGGCCTCGCTCAGTTCGGCTGTGCCTGTCGAGTTTCCCGCTGCCGCGAATAGTGGGCCATGGAAACAACCCCCAGCGAACAGCTCGGTTCCTGTGGCAGACGACACAGAGCAGCCGGCCGTCTGGTACGACATGGCGCTGGCGCCCGATCGCGAGCAGTTGAAACTGGTGCGACTGGCCGATGGCGATACCGTCACCGTCAAGCCGGCCACGCCGCCGTTACGGATCGGCGGCATCGTCAATCGGCCGGGTGTGTACCCACTTCCTCCGGGTAGAAACATCAACGTGTGGCAGGCCATCGACGAAGCCGGGGGAGTTCGCGACAACGAGGTTCCGTTGAACATCACACTCTTGCGGCCGGCCGCCGAAGGCCGCAGCACGCAGCGCTTGTATCTCAACGTCGCCGCTTACA
>JAYTRB010000589.1:0-11218 GCA_043746425.1 Planctomycetia bacterium | reverse complement strand
CCAGGTATGTCGCCAGCCGCAGATAGTCATCGATCACCGGATGGGGCGTGCCGGCAAAGCGCGGGACGACCGCGTCGGTGAGCAACCAGCCCCGTGCATTGCGGTTAAAACCCACGCGTCTTGGCGCACCCGACATCCACGCCCAGATAGCACTGCGAAACGAATTCGGCAAGAGCAACGCGAGATCGAAGTGTTCGGCTCGAAGCCGCCGCGCAAAGGCCCACCCGCGCGCCGCTTCGCCATGCACACCCGCACCATGTCGCGGGTCGTGCAGCAATCGCCGATCGACCAGGTCGAGGCCGTCGAGAACACCCGCGACGTAGGGCCGCAGCACGGCAACGATGTGGGCCTTTGGGAACCGGCGGCGAACTCCGCGCAAAGCCGGGGTCGCCATGACCATGTCGCCGACCCAGTTCGGGCAGAAAACGGCGATTTTCATCCCGCCTTCCGCCTGGCACTGCGACGACTCATCCACAGCACGGCAAGAGTTTCGGCCGCTGTCATGCCGTTCCGTGTGCCGTCGGGCGCGGGAATCGTCATGGGGAAATGCGGCGCGGGAATTGATTCCTGTGGCTCGCGCAGCCGTTCGACAATCTGCGTCGTCGACACGCCGGGCACTTCTCCCAGCGCCTTGACTTTGCCGCCATAGCTTTCGACCACCTCCCGTCCGACGATCTCGTCTGGGCTGTACGTTCCTCCCTTGACGAGCAGATCGGGCCGCAGTCGTTCGAGGAGAGTGTGCGGCGTTGCTTCATCGAAGATGATGACGTAGTCGACGGCCTCCAGCGCGGCCAGCATCATCGCGCGATCGGCCTGATTAAAAATGGGCCGCTCGGGCCCCTTGTTGAGCCGGCGCACGCCCGCGTCACTATTGACTGCAACAATGAGACAGTCGCCCTCTTCCGCGGCCTGTTGCAGACACGTGACATGGCCGGCGTGCAGAATATCAAAGCAGCCATTCGTGAAGACGACTTTTTGTGCCAGCTTCCTGCGGGCAGCGACATGCTGCTCGAGATCGGCGATCGTACAGATCTTGTCGGGCGTACTGCGGGAATTTGCCAGGATATCGGCCAGCATTTCATCGCGCGAAATGGGAACGACCCCGACGCGCTCGACTTCGAGTCCGCCGGCGACGTTCGCCAGCCGGGCAATCTCAACCGGTGCAATTCCGGCCGCCAGCCCGACACCGATCGTCGCCAACACCATGTCGCCGGCGCCGGTAATGTCGTAAACCTGCCGCTTACGGGTAGGCAGCAATCGTCCCTCGCCATCGGCCGTCACCAATGCGATGCCATCGCTGTCGAGGGTGATGTAGGCCTGTTCGAGTCCCAATGTGCGACAGAGCTGCTGACCGGCGGCCAACGCGTCTTCACCCGTCAGAATCTCGCGCCCCGTGGCGAGGCGCGTCTCAAGCCGGTTGGGAGTCACGGCCGTCGCGCCATGATAGAGCGAATAGTCGCTTCCCGGGCGAGGATCGACAACCACAGGTACGCCGGCTGCCCGCGCCGCAGCGATGATCTGTGCCACAATTTCGGGGGTACATACCCCTTTGCCGTAGTCTGAAATGAGCACCGCCTGGTGGGCGGGAATGGCAGCGATGATGCGTTCGAGGAGTTGTGCCGCGATCGAGGGCTCGAGGGGAGTCCGTGTTTCGCGGTCGACCCGCAACATTTGATGAGGATGGCGGTTTTGAGCCTTGCCGATGAACCGCTCTTTGACTGTCGTGGGCCGGCTGCCATCGCGAATGACCGCCCCCGCTCCGATGGCTGCATTCAGCAGTTCGCCCAACAACGTCGCCCCCGCTGCGTCATTTCCGACAACGGTGGCCAAAGTGACGTGCGCGCCCAGGCCGCGAACCATGTTCGCCACGTTGGCGGCGCCCCCCAGACGAACTTCGTCACGGTCGGCACGCAGCAAAATAACGGGGGCCTCTTGACTGACCCGCTCGGCGTCGCCCCAGATGTAGCGATCGAGAATCGCATCACCGAGCACGAGAATCTGCGGGGCGCCGAGATTCTGGATCACGTCTATCAGGTGGTTGTTTCCGACCCGCGCCGTCCCTTGCATGACGTTGCAATCCTTTGCCTGACTTCGCGGCAAGCAGTTGTCTGATCCGTCAGGCAACTCTCGTCGTTATGACGAATCATTGCTGGATTTGGAAATTGAGTCAATCCCGACAAAAGCGCAAACAGCCGGGAGGATTCCTATGGTGGGGCAGGTACCACAAAAACCCAGCATCCGGCTGCTTACGCCATAAATCTTATGCCTCGAACCGGTGAAAATCAATGGGGTGTCCAGTTCGCCGTGACTGCCAAATTGACCGCCACTCGGTGACATTTGACGTTAATTCTAATGTCTTCTACGCTTGCGATTTCGCGGGTTCCCTCGGCCGGCGATTCTTGTAGAATGTGGGGTTATGTGGACACTCGACAAGAGGGCTTCCTGGGATTCCGAGTGTGGCTGGAGTTGCGAGAGTGGCGGAATTGGCATACGCGCCAGATTTAGGATCTGGTCCCGAAAGGGTTGAGGGTTCGAGTCCCTTCTCTCGCATTTGGCTGATTAAATGTAATCGTTAATCAAGCTGTGGCTTTCCCCCGAAGGCTTTCCACTGTGGCTTTCAACGAGCACCCCTCGCGCGCTGACGACGTCGCCACCTTCAAGGCAGAGCGCGGCTGCCATGACTAGGAGAATTTAATTGATGGATTCCGAAATCGAGAAATTGCAAGAGGGGTTTCCCGTCTGGATTACGCTGCCAATCCAATGGGGCGACCAGGACGCGTTCGGACACGTCAACAACACTGTCTATTTTCGCTGGTTCGAATCAGCCCGGATCGCCTATGGCAGACTGGTCGATCCTGAGGAAACGGGAGACGAGCACAAGATCGGACCGATCCTTGCCGCCATTACCTGCGATTACCGCCAGCAATTGAGATTTCCCGACACGGTTCACATTGGTGCCCGCATCACGCGCATTGGTCGTAGCAGTGTCAGCATGGAACATCGGATCGTCAGCGAGCGGTTGAAGGGCGTGGCGGCCGAAGGGCATTCAACCCTCGTCACGTTTGACTACGCCGCCCAGAAATCGGTCCCTCTGCCGCCGGTTCAGCGCGCCAGAATCGAACAGATCGAGGGCAAACCTCTTCCGTCGGTTCTAGCGTAATTCGATGCACATCGCCCTCATCACCGCCGGCGGCGCAGGCATGTTCTGCGGATCGTGCATGCACGACAACACGCTGGCCCGGGCCCTGATCGCCGCCGGCCATGAAGTAAGTCTGATTCCGACGTACACGCCGATTCGCGTTGACGAGCGCAATGTCAGCCGACAGCGAGTATTTCTCGGCGGAATAAACGTCTACCTGGACGCCGCGGTCCCCCTCTGGCGGCAACTTCCCCGCGGGCTGACGCGCTGGCTCGATGCACCGGGTATCATCCGGCTTGTCACTCGCTTTGGAATCAGTTCTGACGCCCGTAAACTGGGACGGCTGACCGTAGCCCTGCTCGAAGGCGATCGTGGCCCCGAGGTGCGCGAGATCGACGAACTTGTGCAGTTTCTCGGGCGCCAGCTTCAGCCCGATGTTGTTTGCTTCAGCAATGCGCTGCTGGCGGGAGTGCTGCCGCGACTCAAGTCAGTCTTTGCCGGTCGCGTCTTCTGCCTGCTGCAGGGAGACGACATATTTCTGGATGACCTGATCGAGCCCTATCGCGAACAGGCACTGCAACTTCTTCACAGACACACACGACTTTTTGATGGATTTCTTGTACACAGTGCGTACTATCGCGATTTCATGGGACACTATCTCGATCTTCCGCGCGAAAAAATGCACGTCGTTCCGCTGGGGATCGATCTGGAGGGTCATGACGGCGAGCCCGCAGCAATTCCTGGCGACCCTTTCACGATCGGCTATTTCGCCCGCATCTGTCCCGAAAAAGGACTGCATCAGCTTGTCGACGCCTTCCGCATCGTTCACCGCGAGCATCCGCGGACGCGTCTGCTGGCAGCGGGCTACCTCGGAGCGCGCGACAAGAAATATTTTGAAGACATCGCGCGCAGCGCCGCCGATCTGGGAGAAGCCTTCCGCTATGTCGGCAGTCCCCCAAGCCATAATGAGAAAGTGAAGTTTCTCAAGTCGCTCGATGTGTTGTCGGTGCCGACCGTGTACCGGGAACCCAAGGGGCTCTATGTTCTCGAAGCGCTCGCCAATGGCGTTCCTGTCGTCCAACCGCGGCACGGCGCCTTTCCCGAGATTTTGGAATTGACGGGTGGCGGACTGTTGACCAATCCGGGCGATCGGGCCGACCTGGCGCGATGCCTGGCCGAGCTCATCATTGATTCGCCAAGGCGGGTTGAGCTGGCGCGGCGCGGCCAGGCCGCTGTGCGAGCGCGATACGAGGGCGCCACAATGGCCGCCGCAACATTACGGGCGTTCGAGGCGTAAGTGAGCCCCGGTGATTCACGCCCACCCAGGGCGAATTCTCAAGAATTCGGAGCGTCATTCGCCTTGGCGCCTGAACATTTATCCTTCGCCCAACGATCGCCGTGCGGTTCATTTCGAGAAGATAACATGACTCGTTTACGAACAGCAGTGCATAGCATTGAATTTTCAGCGTGACCGAACCATAGTAACCTTAGCAAATTGTGATGAGAGGCCGATTAACCCCGTCGTCAAGGGGAGATCGGCGTTCAGCAGGATCCCGCGATTCAGGGCATTCACAACGCGGCCGACTCACACCAGGAGATTTTTACATGGGAAAGAGCAAGGTCAACGTGGCCATCGTCGGACTGGGCTTCGGAGCGGAATTCATACCCATTTTCCAGCGGCATCCGAATGCCAATATGTACGCCATCTGCCAGCGCCATCCCGAAAAGCTCAAGGAGATTGGAGACGCCTTCAAGATCGAGAAGCGCTTCACGCGTTACGAAGACGTGCTGGCCGATCCGAACGTCGATTTCGTCCATATCAATTCCCCGATTCCCGATCATGCGCCGATGTCAATCGCCGCATTAAAGGCGGGCAAGCACGTCCTTTGTACTGTCCCCATGGCAACGACGATCGAAGACTGCCGACAGATTGTCGAACTGGTCCAAAAGACCGGCCTGAAGTACATGATGGCCGAGACGGTGGTCTACGCGCGGGAGTATCTTTTCGTTAAGGAAATGTACGACAATGGAGAGTTGGGCAAGGTGCAGTTCCTGCAGGCGAGTCATCAACAGGATATGGATGGGTGGCCCAATTACTGGCCGGGGCTCCCTCCGATGCATTACGCGACGCACTGTGTCGGTCCATGCCTGGCCCTCACCAATGGCGAAGCCGAGTATGTTTCGTGCTTCGGCTCAGGGACGATCCGCGAAGATCTGATCGCCAAGTACAACTCACCGTTTGCGGTCGAAACGTGCCACATCAAGTTTCGGGCCTGTGACCTGACGGCGCGCATCTACCGATCGCTGTTCGACACGGCCCGCCAGTACCGCGAGAGCTTCGATGTGTACGGCACGAAACAGTCGTTCGAATGGCAGCTCGTTGACGGTGAAGAGCCGGTGCTGCATACCGGCAAGAAGCCCGAACATGAGATTCCCCAGCGGGTCAAAGTTCCCGATTACGCCCACCGCCTGCCCGAACCGATTCGCATGTTCACGACCAAAGGGGTCTACGACATTGCCGAAAACACGCACCTCTCATTCACCCAGGGGGGCGGGCACGGCGGTTCACATCCGCACCTCGTGCACGAGTTTGTATCGGCCCTTGTGGAAGATCGCGATCCATACCCGAACGCCGTGCAGTCGGCCAATTGGACGTGCGTAGGAATCTGCGCTCATCAGTCGGCCCTCAAAGGAGGCGAAATTGTCCGCCTCCCTGAATTTACGCTGTCCTGAAGCATTTACGCTGTCCTGAAGCACCTGCCAACTTTCGAGATGACGCGTTCTGCCCCTTCGGAGCCGAGTATGTCCGCCTTAGTCAAGCACTCCAACCGCCTGCGCCTCTGTTTGGCTTTTCTGGCCTGTCTGGTTGTCGGTGGTGTGTCCGCCGCCGAGCCTCCGCGGCTCAAGGTTCTCTTTCTGGGAGATAATGGGCACCACCAGCCGCGCGCCCGTTTCACCCAGTTGCAGCCGGTCATGGCGAAGCGGGGCATTGACCTCACATACACTGACCGAATGGCCGACCTGAACTCCAAAACCCTCGCAGGTTACGATGCGCTGGCCATTTACGCCAATACTGAGTCAATCGCTCCCGAACAAGAACAGGCACTGCTCGACTATGTCAATTCGGGCAAAGGCTTTGTGCCCTTGCACTGCGCCTCGTACTGTTTTCTCAATTCACCGAAATACATTGCCCTCGTCGGAGCGCAGTTTCAGCGGCATGGCACAGGCGTCTTCCGGACGAAGATTTCGCTGCCGAATGATCCGCTGATGCAGGGCTTCGGTGGCTTTGAAAGCTGGGACGAAACCTACGTTCATCACAAGCACAACGACACCGACCGCATCGTCCTCGAATCGCGTGCCGAAGGAGATGCCGACGAACCCTGGACCTGGATCCGCAAACAGGGCAAAGGGCGCGTGTTCTATACGGCATGGGGGCACGACCAGCGGACTTGGAGCAACCCGGGATTTCAAAATCTCGTCGAACGCGGCATTCGCTGGGCCGCCGGACAGGATCCTGGCATTGTTCCTGCGTTTGCCGACCGCCCCCGAATGACTTCCCCACGCGCCGACGTCAAACCGTTCGAATACGTCGAGGCCAATATTCCGTTCTACCCACCCAGCTCGAAATGGGGGACGATTGGCGAACCCATCAAGAAAATGCAGAAACCGCTCGATCCTGGCGAGTCGGTCAAGCACATCGTGACGCCCGTCGGTTTCGAGCCCCAGCTATTTGCCGCAGAGCCCCAGATTGGCAAGCCGATCTGTCTTGCCTGGGACGAACGCGGACGTCTGTGGATCGCTGAGACGGTCGATTACCCCAACGAAATTAAACCCGCCGGTCAAGGGCGCGATCGTATTCGCATCTGCGAAGACACCGACGGCGACGGACGGGCCGACAAATTCACCGTCTTCGCCGAGACTCTAAGCATTCCCACAAGCCTGACCTTCGCCCGCGGCGGAGTGATTGTGAACCAGGCCCCCGACACGCTGTTTCTGAAAGATACCGACGGCGACGACGTGGCCGATGAAAGGACCGTCCTATTCACCGGCTGGTCAACCCGCGATACGCACGCCGGGCCAAGCAATCTGCACTACGCCCTCGACAACTGGATCTATGGCATTGTGGGGTACTCGGGCTTCGTGGGAACGGTCGGCGGCGAGAAGCTTACCTTCAGCACTGGGTTCTACCGCTTCCGCCCCGACGGCTCGAAGCTTGAGTTTCTGCGGAACACGAACAACAACTCGTGGGGGCTGGGCTTCAGCGAAGAAGGAATTCTCTTCGGCTCGACCGCTAACGGCAACCCCAGCGAATACATGCCGATTCCCAACCGCTACTACGAAGCCGTGCGCGGCTGGTCGTCAACCGTGCTGACGGGAATCGCCGAAAGCAACAAATTTGAACCGATTACCGAGAAGGTCAGGCAAGTCGACTGGCACGGAGGATTCACGGCAGCAACGGGGCATGCGCTCTACACCGCGCGAGCATATCCCGCCGAATACTGGAACAAAACGGCGTTCGTCACCGAACCCACCGGTCACCTGATCGCCACCTTCGTGATTCGTCCCGAGGGCGCCGGTTTCCGCTCACGGAATTCCTGGAACCTCATGGCCAGCGACGACGAATGGACGGCGCCCGTCGCTGCCGAAGTCGGTCCCGATGGAAGCGTCTGGTTCATCGACTGGTACAATTACATCGTTCAGCACAACCCGACCCCGGCCGGGTTCAAGACCGGTAAGGGGAGCGCGTATGAGACCGAGGTGCGCGACAAGAAACACGGCCGGATTTATCGGCTGGCCTGGACGGGCAGCCCCGCCGCTTCCCCGGCTGCCGCCCCACCGATTCAGCGCACATCAGTAACCTCGCTTCAAGATGCATCACCCGCGCAACTTGTTTCGGCGTTGAAGAGCACGAATATGTTCTGGCGGCTGCACGCCCAGCGGTTGCTCGTCGAACGCGGAAAGAAAGACGTTGTTCCGGAGCTGCTCGAATTGCTGAAAGACGACGGAACAGATGAAATCGGTCTCAATCCGGCAGTCATCCATGCCCTGTGGACGCTGCACGGGCTCAAAGCCCTCGACGGGTCGAATGCCGCTGCGGTCGCGGCTGTTGCAAAATCGTGCCGGCACAAATCAGCCGGTGTCCGCCGCAATGCCGTTCAAGTTCTGCCCCTCACGAGCGCTGGTAATCGAACGCTCGTCGAATCGCGGCTTGATCCGCAAGAAGACCCGCAGGTTCGGCTGGCAGCGCTTCTGGCGCTGGCCGACAGTCCCGATTCGAAAGAAAGCATGCCGCGCATTCTCGATTGTTTTGTGCAGAATCTCGCCGCACGCGACGCCTGGATCATGGATGCTGCCACAGCCGCCGCCGCGCGGGCTCCGGCAGCGTTTCTAATCGAGGCCGCCCGGCGAAACCAGCCGCAATTGACAGACCCGGCGATCCTCGACCGAATCGCCATTGTTGCGGCACATTTGGCGCGCTCTGCCGATTCTGAGTCGATCGCTCCCCTGTTGGCCGTTCTCGAGCGCGCCCTTCCGGCTGTGGCCGACACAATCATTTTGGGACTCGACCGGGGCTGGCCCAAGGGAAAACCCGTGGTGCTGGGCAAGGCCGGCGAAGAGACACTCGTGAAACTCTTTGAGAAATCGACCCCGGCTTCCCGCAGCCGGCTCGTGGGGCTCGCTTCTCGCTGGGGAAACAGCAAACTCGACGAATTCGCCGCCCGAATTTCCGCCGATCTTTTGGCCGAGATTCAGAACGAAAAACTACCCGAAGCCGCGCGGATCGCGGCAGCGGGCCGGTTAGTCGACTTCCGCAAGGCAGATGCGGCAACCGCCGCCGAACTGCTCAAGCTCATTACCCCGCGGAGCAGCCCCGATCTGGCCCGGGGCATCGTCGAAGCCGTAGGACGAAGCGACGCGCCCTCGGTCGGGGAAACGATCATTGAGCATTTAGGTTCACTGACTCCCGCAGTACGCGCCGCGGCCTTGCGCATTCTGCTGACGCGGGGCGATTGGACAATCGCCCTGATTGAGGCCGTCGATCAGGGAAAACTGGCGTTTTCAGAACTATCGCTCGATCAGAAACAGGGGCTGGCTGCGCATCCCGACAAGAAAATCGCCGCACGTGCCAAGGAGCTTCTCGCCAAGGGGGGCGGACTCCCCGACCCCGACCGCCAAAAGGTCGTCGAACAGTTGCTGCCCCTCATGAAAACGACGGGTAATGCGGCACTCGGTAAAGAAGTCTTCAAGAAACATTGCACGAAGTGTCACGTTCACTCTGGCGAGGGGACGCGCATCGGGCCCGATCTCACCGGCATGGCCGTGCATCCTAAAGAGGAGTTGTTAATCGCTCTGGTCGACCCCAGCCGCAGCGTCGAAGGAAATTTCCGGATCTATACGGTCGTCACGAACGACGGCCGGGTGACAACCGGCCTTCTCGCCTCTGAGAGCAAAACGGCGGTCGAATTATTCGATGCCGAAGGAAAAAAACTGGCCATTCAGCGCGACGACATCGATGAATTGATCGCTTCGACGAAGTCGCTGATGCCCGAGGGCTTCGAGAAGCAGGTCACGCAGACTGAGCTTGTCAATCTGCTGGAATTCCTGACACAGCGTGGAAAGTACCTTCCGCTCGATCTGCGAAAAGTCGCCACCATTGTCAGCACCCGTGGAATGTTCATCGATGAAGCGGCCGATGTCGAACGACTGATCTTCGCCGATTGGAGCCCCAAAACGTTTGACGGAGTTCCGTTTCAACTCGTTGACCCGCAGGGCGACCGAATTCCGAATGCCGTGCTGCTCTACAGCCCAAACGGAAAATCGCCACCCAAAATGCCGCGCTCAGTGCGACTGGCGGTCAACGCGCCGGCCAAGGCAATCCACATTCTGGGCGGCATCAGCGGCTGGGGATTTCCTTACAGCGAAAAGGGCTCGACCTCGATGATCGTGCGCCTGCATTACGCCGATGGAAAGAGCGAAGACCACCCTCTGAAAAACGGCGAGCAGATGGCCGATTACATTCGCCGCGTGGATGTTCCTGATTCCAAATTCGCCTACGCGCTCCGCGGCCAGCAATTGCGATATCTGGCAATCATTCCCGGCCGCACGGATTCGATTAAAGAGATCGAATTTGTCAAAGGCCCCGATCAAACAGCCCCCGTGGTCATGGCCGTGACGGTCGAATCGCCGTAATTTGTGGTCTAACTTCGCAAGACAGCCCACGCTTGTCTGGGCGCTGCAAACCGGTTGATCGTCAGAGCGGACCACCAGAAATGCACTTGGGCCGTAAGGCGAAAGGCGAGCATGCTGCGCCAGCCGTGCATAAACGTTGCGCGTCTGCAGCGCTCGACGCAAGCCGACGATGACGCCTTCGAGTCATTTCACAACGTAGCTCAACAACCTTCGCGGCACGTACACGACCTTCACGATCTGCTTGCCCGCGAGGTTTTCGGCGATGCGTGTCTCGGCGCCTGCGAACTTCTCGGCAGTTTTTTGATCGGCTTCCGCTGGAATTCTAATCTTGCCGCGAACCTTCCCATTGATCTGCACAGCGATCTCGACTTCCGATTCAACGAGCAGTCTCGCGTCGAACGTCGGCCAAGGCTGGTACGCCAGCGACTTCGTTTGGCCAAGAAGTTCCCAGGCTTCTTCAGCCAGATGCGGCGCAAAGGGGGCCAGAAGGAGCACGAAGGGTTCGAGAATCTCGCGCGGACGCGGCTCCTGAACGCTGACGGCATTGACGAACTCCATCATCCGGCTGATGGCTGTATTGAAAGACAGATTATCGAGATCATTCGTCACCGCCTGAATCGTCTTGTGCAAAAGCCGAGTCTGCTCGGGAGTGGCAGAAACGTCCTGCACGGCTGGATTGATGCGAATGTCATCGGCCTCTTCGTGAGAAATCATTCGCCAGACGCGTGCCAAAAACCGGCTGACCCCCTCGACCCCGCTCATGCTCCACGGCTTTGTCGCTTCCAGCGGCCCCATGAACATTTCGTAGAGCCGCAGTGAATCGGCGCCGTAATCGTCAACCACCCTGTCCGGGTTGATGACGTTGCCTCGCGATTTCGACATTTTGAA
>JAYTRB010000588.1:0-16281 GCA_043746425.1 Planctomycetia bacterium | reverse complement strand
AACGACACCTGCCGCAAATCCGGCAGCCGCGCCAGATGTGTCTCGAACAGCCGGGCCCCCCCCTGCACGCGATGGTGCCCCGCCGTCAGCAAGCGCCGATCCCTCGCTGGCGGCTAAAGCGGCGAATTCCGAAGAGGAACGTGCGCCCGCCCCGGCTGGCCCGGCCACACGCCGTCTGGCCCGCGAATTGGGGGTCGACCTTTATCAGGTGAAAGGTTCAGGCGCGGGGGGCCGCATCACGTCCGAGGATGTTCAGGCGTACGTTCGCGATCGGTTGGCTGCGCTCAAAGCGTCACCGGCCGCTTCTGGCACGGTCGCCATTCCGCCCCTCCCTGATTTTTCACAGTTCGGGCCGATCGAGCGGCAACCGCAGAACAAAGTCATGCGTACGGGAGCCGCCAATCTCAGTGTTGCATGGAGCGTCATTCCGCACGTCACGCAGCACGAACTGGCCGATGTCACCGAACTTGAAGCTGCGCGGAAGCGGTATTCTCAGACGTCTGCGGGAAAAGACGGAGGCCCAAAGATCACGATGACGGTACTGGCAATGAAGGCGGTTGTCACGGCCCTGAAGGCGTACCCCCGCTTTAATGCCAGTTACGACGCAGCGCGCGGCGAAGTGGTGCTGAAACGGTATTACAATCTCGGCATTGCCGTCGATACTGAAAACGGCCTTATGGTTCCTGTAATTCGTTCAGTCGATACAAAAAGTGTCTTGCATCTGGCGGTTGAGCTCGCAGAAATCGCCCAGAAGGCCAGAGACCGCAAGCTCACCCCCGCAGACATGCAGGGGGGGACGTTTACGATCACGAATCTGGGCAGTATCGGCGGGACCTACTTTACTCCAATTGTGAATTATCCCGAGGTGGCGATTCTCGGGCTGTCGCGCAGCAGCCAGCAGCAGGTCATCGTCAACGGGCGACCCGAGATTCGCCTGATGTTGCCTCTCTCGCTTTCGTATGACCATCGCGTCATCAATGGCGCCGACGCGGCGCGCTTCATCGTCAAACTTGCGAGCCTGCTTTCCGACCCCTTCCAATTGATGAGTGAAGTGTAAACGATGCCCGATTCCGATTCCCTCGAAACAGAGATCGTTGTCATTGGCGCCGGTCCAGGAGGCTATCCTGCGGCGTTTGCCTGTGCCGACCACGGCATGCAGGTTATGTTGGTTAATGCCGAGGAAAAGCCAGGCGGTGTTTGTCTGCATCGTGGCTGCATTCCTTCAAAAGCGCTGCTGCATGTCGCCAAGCTGATTCAGGAGTCGCGCGAAGCCCAGCATTGGGGGGTGGTGTTTGGCGCGCCTGAAATCGATGTCGCTCAATTGCGTGCGTTTAAGAACGGCGTCGTCGAAAAGCTTGTCGGGGGGGTGGGGCAGTTATGTCAGGCGCGGGGCATCGCCTATGCCAATGCGCGCGCCACGTTTGCTTCATCGCAAGTTTTGAATTTGCAGCACCCGGACGGACGAACCACGAAACTCAAGTTCCGTCACGCGATTCTGGCGACTGGTTCATCGCCCGCAATGCCGGCCCTGTTCCAGAAAAACGACCCGCGCGTTATGGATTCGACTGGCGCCCTTGCACTCGAAGACATACCCCAACGACTGCTGGTCATCGGCGGCGGCTATATCGGCCTTGAAATGGGATCGGTGTATGCCGCCATCGGCTCGAAAGTGGTCATCGTGGAGATGCTTCCCGGGCTGTTGCCCGGGGCCGACCGCGACTTGGTACGGCCATTGCAGAAACGACTCGACGGACTTTTCGAGGCGATTCACCTGAGTACAAAAGTCGAAGGCCTGGAGGTCAAGAAGACTGGCATCACCGCGAGACTTGTCTTTGAAGACGGCCGATCAGTCGAAGAGAAATTCGACCGGGTGCTGGTGTCGGTCGGCAGACGCCCGAACAGTCAGAACCTGGGGCTGGAAAACACGAAGATGCAGCTCGACGCCAAAGGTTTCATCACGGTTGATTCCCAGCGGCGTACAACTGATCCGGCAATTTTCGCAATCGGTGACGTGGCGGGCGAACCAATGCTCGCCCATAAAGCCACCCGCGAGGCCAAAGTAGTCGCCGATACGCTGGCCGGTGAGCCGGCCGCATTCGACAATATAGCGATTCCGGCAGTCGTCTTTACCGATCCAGAAATCGCCTGGTGCGGACTCACTGAAACGCAGGCGAAGGCAGAGAACCGCGAAGTCAACACGGTCCGCTTTCCATGGGGGGCTTCCGGCCGGGCATTGTCGATTGGCCGAACGGAAGGGCTTACCAAACTGATCGTCGAACCGAAAACTGAGCGCATCCTGGGTGTTGGCATTGTTGGGGTCGGCGCCGGGGAGTTGATCGCCGAAGGCGTTTTGGCGGTCGAGACCGCCGCTGTTGCGCGTGACTTGGCCGACACGATTCACGCCCATCCCACGCTTTCCGAAACCCTGATGGAAGCGGCAGAGGCAGTCTTCGCGCAGGCGACGCACATGTACCGCCCCAAGGGAAAGAAATAGAAGCCAGTCCGTCGCGGGCTAGCCAAAGGCAGCATTCCTCGGCATCAATTCGGTTCCTGGAAATCATGACCCATGGCCGTTATGATGTGCCGCGGTATTTCGTATCCCAATTACCCGTAGCAGATTTCGGCTCGACCTCATGAAAATCCACGAATATCAGGCCAAGCAGCTTCTGGCGGCAGCCGGCGTTCCGGTTCCCAAGGGCATTGTCGCCCGCACACCTGAGGAAGCAGCCACCGCATTTACACAGCTGGGCAACGCCATCGCAGTGGTTAAATCTCAAATTCACGCCGGTGGGCGTGGCAAAGGGACATTCAAAGAGCACCCCCAGCAGAGAGGCGTCGTGCTCGTGAAGTCAGCCCAGGAGGCCCGCGACAATGTGTCCCGGATGCTCGGTAGCACGCTGGTAACGAAGCAAACGGGCACCGAAGGAAAACTGGTCAGCGTCGCGTACGTCGAAGCCGGTCTCGACATTGCCCGCGAGTTGTATCTGGGGATCGTTGTCGATCGTGCCTTGGGTGGGGCCTGCCTCATTATGTCTTCAGAGGGGGGCATGGAGATTGAAGAAGTCGCTGCCCATTCGCCCGAAAAAATTCTGCGTGAGCCGATCGATGTCGATTACGGTTTGTTCCCATATCAAGCCCGCAATCTGGCGTTCAAACTGGGGCTGGAGCCCAACGCGATCCGTTCGGCGGAATCGTTCCTCAGGAAAATGTGCCGTTTTTTCCTTGATTCCGATTGCAGCATGGCGGAAATCAATCCACTGGTGGTGACGAAAGCGGGAGAAATGCTGGCCCTCGATGCGAAGGTCAGTTTCGACGACAATGCGATGTTCCGCCATGAGAAGTTCAAGGAACTGCGCGATCTCGCTGAAGAAAACCCGATGGAAGTCAGAGCCGGTGAGACAGGCCTCAGTTTCGTCAAACTCGAAGGCAACATCGGCTGCCTCGTCAACGGGGCCGGTCTGGCAATGAGCACGATGGATCTCATCAAACTGCACGGCGGCGAACCGGCCAACTTTCTCGATGTGGGCGGAGGCGCCAATGTCGACCAAGTGACCGAGGCGTTTCGCATTATCCTTTCCGACAAGAATGTGAAGGGGGTGCTGGTCAATATTTTCGGCGGCATCATGAAGTGTGACACGATCGTCGAAGCGCTGCTTTCGGCCTATGAGAAAGTCGGCTTTAGTGTGCCGCTGGTCGTAAGGCTCGAAGGCACGAACGTCGAAAAGGCCCGTGAAATGCTGGCCCATAGCGGCCGCGACATTATTTCTGCCAACGGCCTCACCGATGCCGCGAAGAAGATTGTGGCCGCAATCAGCGCCTGAACGGCGGTCACCCCCAGACTCCCACCAATCGCATCCCGGATTTCCCCATGAGCATTCTCGTCAACCGTAGTACGCGTGTTATCTGTCAGGGTATTACCGGCAAGGCCGGGTTGTTCCACAGTCAGAAGTGCCGTGAATATGGCACGCAAATGGTCGGCGGTGTAACCCCTGGCAAAGGGGGCACCACCATCGACGGTTTTCCGGTATTCAACACCGTCGAAGAAGCCGTTCGAAATACCGGCGCGAGCGCCACAATGATTTTCGTGCCGCCGCCGTTTTGTGGCGATGCAATTCTTGAGGCTGAAGCGGCAGGAATCGCAGTCATCATCGCCATTACCGAAGGGACGCCGGTGCTCGACATGGTGCGTGTGCATAACCGCATCGCCCATAGCCACAGCCGGCTCATCGGGCCGAATTGCCCAGGGATTATCACTCCTGGCGAATGCAAAATCGGCATTATGCCGGGCTATATTCACAAGCCGGGTAACGTCGGACTGATGAGCCGCAGCGGCACTTTGACCTATGAGGCAGTCTGGCAATTGACCAACCTCGGTCTCGGGCAATCGACCTGCGTGGGACTGGGAGGCGACCCGATTGTAGGAACGAGTTTCATCGACTGTCTGAAAATGTTCGAGGCCGATCCGCAGACCGAAGCCATTCTGATGATGGGAGAAATCGGCGGAAACGCAGAAGAGCAGGCTGCCGAGTATATTAAGGAGCATGTCACCAAGCCCGTCGCAGCTTTCATCGCGGGGCGGACTGCGCCTCCAGGAAAAAGGATGGGGCACGCCGGCGCCATCATTTCAGGTGGCAGCGGCACGGCCAGCGAGAAAGTCGATGCGCTTGAGGCGGCTGGCGTCGCCGTGGCCGAAAGCCCTGCCGACATGGGGACGGCGATGCAACGGGCTATCTCTGCCAAACGCCGGGCATAGATTTTGTTGTCGATTAAAGACGATCTGCCACCGTCAGCGCCGCGCTGATGTTGTCGACAGTACGCAATAAATTGCCAGATTCGACGAAGGGGCGCGTGTCCGGCGACGGCTGGTCGAGCAGATTGCCATCGCTGGGCGAGTAGTTCTCGCAGATTCTTCGAACTTCGTGTTGGATTTTGAAATACGCCTCCACGACGTTTGAATCCCACTGAATGCCGGCTCCCTCTTTGAGGATCACTTCGAGGTTCGGCGTCGTGAGACCGTCACGGTACGGGCGGTCGCTGCTCATGGCATCGTAACTGTCCGCAACGGCGATGATGCGGGCCATCAATGGAATTGCCTCGCCCTTGAGACCGTCAGGATATCCGCGTCCCGAGTATGCCTCGTGATGATGGCGCACGCCGGGAAGCACCACTTGCAGGTTTTTCAGTCCGGCCAGGATGTTGTAGCCGATCACCGGATGCTTCTTGACCATTTCAAATTCCTCGCGCGTGAGCGGGCCGGTTTTGCGGAGAATCTGATCGTCGACGCCAATTTTGCCAATGTCGTGCAGCAGACCGGAAAGATAAATGTCTCGCAGATCATCCTCGGGCAGACCCAGTTGCACACCCAGTTGGCGCGAAATGAGTGCGACGCGTTCGCTGTGACCGCGTGTGTAGGCATCCTTGGCATCGAGTGTCGAGACCAGCGATCGCACGAACGACAAAAGTAGATCTTCGTGCTGGCGGAACATTTCGAGGTTCCGCTGGTGAGTTGCAAGAATCGATGTCACGGACGACAGCAGACTTGTCTGCACGGTTCCGAAATCGGCGCCGTCTTTGAGGTTGCAACTGCAAAACCAGCCATATCGACGGCGGCGGTCGGCGATGGGTACGAGCGACATATTGCTCAGCCCGGGAAAATCCGCTCCCAGCAGCGTTCCCGCCACATTGTTACGCACCAAGGGCCGGGGCCAGTCATGTCCGTCGAAGCGCGCGATCAATCGGGCCATCCCGATCTCGTCGAACGGCAGCGTCCCCTGAATCAGAAATATTCGTCCGTCGCGGTTATCGTCAAGCCATACGGCGTGCCCTTCGGCCTGGATTACCGCACTGATTCGCGTCAGACTCAGCTCCGCGACATCTTCCGGCGAGTGGGAGATATGCAGGTTTTGCGTCAACGTGTGCAGGAGATTGATTTCTTCATAAGTACTCTCTAACTGCTCGGCGATTTGCGTGTTGTCGGCAGCTTCGGTGGTCTGTGCGTGTTCACGGCGCAGATCGTTCGCGGCCAATGCCACATGCCGCCGCAGCATTTCAGGTTCGCAATAGGGCAATGTCGTCAGCCATTGATCAAGTTGGGCCTGTGACCAGCCCCGGTCGGTTGCTGCAAAAACCAGATCGGCGGGTCGAATGCCCGATTTTGCCAACGCATAGCCCACCGCAATGTGGGCGGTCGAATTGGCTGCCGACATGGGTACAGCAAAACAGACCAGGCCCGAGGTCAACGACAAGAAGCCGCATTCGCCAGACTGCACGCATTGCCACATGAGTTCTGGTGGAACGACAGGCAACAAATTATCATCCGTTCGGGCAATGATTCGCCCCGAACGCAGGTCATAGCACATGACGGCGGCGCCCAATAATTCTGCCAGCCGTGCCAGTTCCAGCTTCAGCGCCTCCTCGTCATGCGGTTCGACGAGCGCGAGAGAAGCCACGTCATCTTTCGATGCGAGATCGATTTGGTCGACATCCATAAGAAGCCCCGTCCATTGATGGAACTCATGCCTATCGAAGTCTACGTCACTTCAATGGGGCAGGCAGAATGGGGGGGCTGCACATTCGGCACGGAGGCGAATTCCAACAGTCCAGGACGATTCTGGCGATTCTGTGGATCAGTCTGCCTTTGTCGGATGACAGACCTGAAGGGCGAAGGCGGCGGGCGGGGCGAGAAAGGTTCAGGTCACAAAAATCAAATGACCTCGAAACCATTTGGAACAGGTCTAATCCGCCGCCGACCCTTTGCCACGATAGCGATTGCTGGCGCTTTTCAGGAGTCTCTTCTCGGATGGCGAGAGTGACGTCAGACCGCGTTCATGAACTTTGGCCAGAATGGCATCGAGCTGCAGTTCCGACTGCTGTTGCTGTTCTTGCAGACGGCGCTGTTTTTCGGCGCGTCGGTGTGCGAGCCAGCGTGTCAGAAGCCCGCGCCGCCCTTGCGGCCTGGGCGGCACTGAATCAGAACGTTCGAGGCTGGTGTATCCCTGCGAGAAATCGTACCCCATGAATGAATCGTCGAAGGTTTCTGAAGATTGGAGCTGATTGTGTTCCTGCATGGCCAGCAAGATGATCATAAACGCAATCATCAGCAGTACCAGGTGGCCGAAAAACAACAAGTCGGCGACTGACATGATGAGCGCGAACGCAATCGCGATGCGAATCGCCACCTCGGTTCCCATGCCGCCCCCCATGCGGGCGGTCAACGATGTGCGAAGGATCTGTCCTCCATCGAGTGGATAGGCCGGAATCAAGTTGACGAGCAAACACATGTAGTTCACCCAGAACGTCAGCACCTGCACGTCTGAAATCAGGTTCAGCGTTCCGAATTTGTCTTTCTCAAACGGAACAACGAGTGGATTAAAAACTTCCGGCATCGAGTGGGAGGCCAGCACTGCCGGCAGAAACAGCACGCACAACAGGAGGTTGACCAGCGGACCGGCCGCAGCGGTGAGAACCTGCGAGCGCGGAGTTGAAGACTCGACGAACGCCAGCCCGCCTACGGGCCACAAGAGAATCTCGTCGCCTGTTCCCTCAGTTGCGCGGGCTGCCAGAATATGTCCTATTTCATGCAATAAGACGCTGACAAACAGGATCAAGAAGAAGGCGCCACCCAATCTCAGGTGGAACGCGAATAGCACTCCGACCAGAACAATTGGCATCAGCCAACTGATCCGCAGACGCACCCCTGACCAGGTTCCGGCGCCAAATGACCAGAAAAGTGGATTATGGCGGTTGTTCATGCAACGTCCTGATCACCCGCGCCGAATGGTTTTCTGGCGACATCCTGGATCTGGTTGATGCGCAGCAGCTAAAATCGCAGCATGAGTTCATTCTATCACCCCCGTCAAGCGCTCGCAATTCCCTATCGCCTGTGCCCGCCCGCCATCGGATATGCACGAGCGTACGCATTGAATCGCCTAGCCAACAGTACGAGGCTCAGCCAACGGCTGCGAGAGGCCGAAAAATGGTGAAGTCGAGACTTTGGGTTAATTCCATCCCCACCCTTGCGGTTGGATTTCGGTCTATTTCCTGCCTGACCAACTGTTATCGTAGCAACTTCACCCCCCATGCCAAGATTCTTTTCAGCGTCTGATTGCTCCGGCATCGACCGCCTTTCGCCGTCCCGCCGTCCCGCCGGAAGCGCGATCGGATATCACCGCTGGACCAACCTGTTATTCGTGCATTGGCGATTTCCAGCCGACGTCGTACGTGCACTCCTCCCGCCTGAAGTCATGCTCGACACCTGGGAAGGCGACGCCTGGGTGGGACTTGTGCCGTTTTATATGTCTCGGGTGCGACCGTGGTGGTCGCCCTCGGTTCCGGGAGTCTCTAACTTTTGCGAAGTCAATGTGCGGACGTACGTTCATTTTCATGGGCGCAATCCGGGAGTCTGGTTCTTCAGCCTTGATGCGTCGCAGTCGTTGGCCGTGCTGCTTGCCCGCTGGAATTGGCATCTCCCCTATTTCCGGGCGCAAATGATACACAATCGGACTGATAGCGTGTCCCATTACCAGAGCCGGCGACTCTGGCCAGGCACAGCGGGTCCCGGGTGCGACATTCGTGCTAGAATCGGCTCTCCGTTGGAACCGGCAGCCGCGAACCGCCCCTTCGCCTCCGGCAAGGCACAGCCAGGAACCCTCGAGCACTTTCTGGTCGAGCGATACATTCTTTATACGCAACCTATGCCGAAGCGGTTGCTGGCTTGTCAGGTTCATCATTCGCCTTATCCACTCCGTAATGTCCGACTCGAGGAATTCGATGAAAGCCTGTTGGCGGCGACAGGGCTCTCTCATTCCTCAGCGCCTTGTCATGCGATATTCAGCGACGGCGTCGATGTCGAAATCTTTCCGCTGCTGCCATGTTTAACTGGCCCATCTGCCTGACCAGCGAGGTGGGAACCGCCCCGTCAGCCTGCATCGGGTGTCGAAGGACAGTACCGGCTTGCGACCACAATTGCCGTTAACACCAGGAAATGTGCGTGCTCCGCCGGGCGGATGCAATTCCATGGCTTGCCCAGTATGATCAGGGGAGTGTGTTCCTGTTGATCAATGGGGTCGACGGTTAATTTCTTCAATAGAGCAGGCGCAGCGGGCCGATCAAACTTGGTTATGATATAATAGCGGCATAACAGGCCGATTCGGCCGACGAATCGCGAGAAAAAACGGGCGGCACATGCGATCGAATTGGTTACCGGTGGGGCTGGCAATTTGCGGTGCGGGGCTGGTCGCGGTCGCAGTCAAGGAATGGTTCATCAACCGTGACGAATGGCTGTTCGCGGCGCTGGCGGCGGCGGTTGGCAGTTTGGCAATGGGCATCGCCTGTGAACGCCGGCAGAACCGGCAGCTCTGGACCGAAAATCAAGATTTGAAGCACCAAGCTGATGAACTGCGTGACGCGCTTTTAACTGCCAGGAAGGAAAGCAGCGAATTGCGTTTTGAGGCAGCGCAGGCCCGCCGCGACTCCGAGGCTCTCTACCACTCGCTCGTCGACCACCTGCCGCTGGCCGTATTGCGTAAGGACTCAAACTTCAAATACACATTCGTCAATCGTCGATATCTGGAGTTTTCGGGCAAGGAAGCGGGCGACGTCATAGGGCAGACTGATTTTGATCTATTCCCGCGAGAACTGGCGACAAAGTATCGTGAAGGTGACGATCAGGTTTTCGCCAAGGGCACCTTGTTTGAAGACATCGAAACGTACTGCAAACCCGATGGCGAAGAACGCTACATCCAGGTGTTAAAGACTCCGGTCCGCGACGCCCAGCAGTGCATCATCGGCACGCAGGTGATGTTCTGGGATGTGACCGATCGACAATTATCCGCCAAGAATATTGAGCGGTTTACGCATGAACTCGAACGACGCAATGACGCACTGCGTGAATCAGAGACCAATCTCCAGCGACAGACCGGCATTCTGATGTCGATTCTGAATAGTATGGCCGACGGGGTCATCGTCGCTGACGAAAATGAACGGTTCGTGCTGTGGAACCCGGCGGCAGATCGGATCATCGGACTGGGGCCGATGGACAAACCGACCGCATCCTGGCCGCAGGTTTACGGATTGTACGAATCTGACCGTAAAACTCCTTTTCCGGCTGACAGGCTGCCCATTACGCGTGCGATGCGGGGCGAGGCGGTCGCCGACGTCGAAATGTTCGTCCGCAATGAATCCCGCAGCGACGGGGTCATGATCAGCGTCAACGCCGCTCCATTGACCGATCTCGAAGGCCAGATCAAAGGTGGAGTTGTCGTTTTCCGCGACGTGACGCAACAAAAGAACGCCGAGGCTGAGATTCGCTCAAAAAACCAGGATCTCGAGACTCTGCTTTATGTGACCTCGCACGACCTGCGCGAGCCCTTGCGGGCAATTGAGAACTTCTCTCGAATCGTTTATGACCGGTATGCTGAAAAAATCGACGCCAAGGGGCAGGATTTTCTGCAGCGCGTAGTGCGCGGAGCTCAGCGGCTCGACCAACTCATCGAAGACGTGCTCACTCTGTCGCGGGTGCAGCGCACCGCGCAGCCCAGCGAAGATATTGATTCGGGCGAGATCGTCGCCGATGTCCTGCGGCATCTCGAAACACGGATCCACGAGACGAAGGCTGTGGTGGCTGTCAGCGACGGGTTGCCATCGATTCGGGCCGACCGTCGCTGGGCGACTCAAGCAATGCAGAATCTGGTCGCAAACGCTCTCAAATACACGATCGAGGGGCAATGTCCCGAAGTGGAGATCGGGGGGTTCAGGGGGCCGGAAGGGGTCGGGCTGATTGTGCGCGATCGCGGACTGGGAGTTCCACCAGATTGTGCCGAACGGATTTTCCAACTGTTCCAGCGGGCGGTAAGTCGTAATATAGAAGGGACAGGTGCCGGGCTAGCCATCGTCAAACGGGTGGCTGAACGGCATGGCGGAAGAGCGTGGGTTCGCCCACGGGAGGGCGGTGGCTCAGAGTTCATCATTACTTTCGGATCAGGCTCGGCGGCATGACGCACGAAAACCACAAACCGTCGCTCGATATTCTAGTCGTAGACGACAATGAAGATGACGTGCTGCTCTTGCAGGAGTCGCTACGCGACGAACCGGGAGTCAACCTGTTGCACGCAGTTCGCGATGGCGAAGAGGCAATGTCCTTTCTCCGCAGGCAAGGCATCTATGCGGCTGCTCCTCGTCCTGGCCTCGTCTTGCTCGACATCAACATGCCCAAAAAAAATGGCTTCGAGGTGCTGAGCGAAATGAAGGATGATCCCCAATTGCGGGGAATTCCCGTTGTGATGCTGACCACCAGCAATCGCGATACCGACATTCTGAACGCCTACGATTGCGGTGCCTGCTCGTTCGTCACAAAGCCAGTCAGTTTCGATCGGCTCAAAATGATTGCCGGGCACTTGGTCTGCTATTGGACGATCGTAGTGCGGATTCCGAAAACCGAAGAATAGGAGCTCCTGTCATGGCTGACGAACATATCCCGCAGCCGATTGAAATTCTGCTTGTCGACGACAATGACGACGACATCGTCCTGCTTACGGAATCGTTTGCTGATTCCAGATTTCTTAATATTCTGCAAGTGGTGCATGACGGCGAAGAGGCGCTGGAATACCTGCGACAAGAAGGGCGGTATCATTCCGCCAAACCCCCAGGACTAGTGCTCCTCGACATCAATATGCCCAGGATGAACGGATTCGAAGTGTTACAGGCGATGAAGTCTGATCCAATCCTTCGTACTCTCCCGGTGGTGATGCTGACGACGAGCACCCGCGACGAAGACATCGCTCGTTCGTATGCCGGCGGAGCGTGCTCGTTCGTTTCCAAGCCGGTCAGTTTTGAGAAACTCAAAGAAGTGATCAAACAATTCACCCTCTATTGGACCCTGGTCTCTGTCGTTCCTCAGGCGCGGCTCGCCGAAGGGCTTTGAAACCCTGTTTTGCAATAGTATGGTGCCTGAAAACAGCGTGCGTGCGAACGAAAGGCAGCGGTCTGATTGCCGACCCGTTTGCAAAGACACGCGATCGGTTTCGATCGGCGTGCGAAAAAGTTGACTTCCCAAATCCGTTTGACAAACATGCCCGCGCAAGAGAGCCCGCCGACGAGGACTCGCTCGCCTATTTCGATAATCCTGTTATGCTGGTTATCGGGTAACAGGAATCTGCGCAAAACCACGGCGACCTCGAATTGAAAACAATTGCCGGGTGAGTCGCTGTCGGAGGTGGCGATGTTCAATTCACCAAGAGTCTGCGCCCACGTTGTATTGGCTCTCCTCACACTTCTGGGGCAAATCGTGCTGTCAGGCGGCGGCATTTTTGCCGGGGCAGGCGAAGTCAGGCTTCCAAACGGGCTTGGTCTACGAGGAAATGTCTCCCGCCAGGAGAGTTTGCTCGTCGGCCCCCCCAAGCCCGACCGGGGTCCGACCACAATTTACCCCATTGTTATGATCTCTTCGCCGCTTAAACGATATTTCGTTCCGACCCGGCGGGACTATTTATTCAATGAAGACGTCGATCTGTCGCGGCACGATGGATTTAAAATGAAGCAGGACAAACGGCCTGGAGGAGGCCGGATCATTGCTTCGGTTCAAGGCTATGTCAAAAAACCTGAGCCGTTCGACGATTTCGGACGGCGCAATGTATTTATTGAGACGGCCAGCGGAGAGACCGCGGTCGTGCAGGGTGTGACGCTGATTACCCCCGAATACCTGAAGATCATCGCCCTCAATTTTACCTGGGAGACAGCGATGGCCACCAGCTCAATGCCGGCCGATTCGCTGGATGCCATCCTTCGGAACAAGCTCGTGACGCAGACGGACAATCCCGACGACATGTTGAAAATTGCAAGGTTCTACATCGAAGCCCAACGGTATGAGTTGGCGCGGCGCGAACTCTCGGCCATTCGCTACAAATTCCCCGAAATGGCCGATCGAGTTCATCAAGTGCAGATCCTCCTCACGCAGGCCGAGGCCCAGGAAATTCTCGCCGAGCTCAAACTTCGCAGTGCAGCCGGTCAGCATAATTTCGTCTATGAAACGGCGAAACAATTTCCGGTCGAGAATGTGGCTGCTCCAATTTTGCGGGAGGTCCGCGAGATCATGGCCGGGTATGAGAAGGCTCACGATCGTTATGAGCAGGCGGTGTCGCAGCTCGGCGAATTGCAAGGACAGCTCAAGGACAATCCGCGGGTGAAAGAGATCGCACCGTTACGGGCCGAACTCGCTGAAAGGCTGACCTATTCGAGCCTCGATCGTCTCGATGCCTTCTTTAAACTCTCGTCGGATCCGCAGCTCAGGCCAGAAGAAAAACTTGCCTTGGCTCTTTCGGGCTGGGTCGTGGGAAGCCCCAACGCTGTCACGGAAATCGACGAGGCGCAGCGGTTGTGGCAAGCGCGGTTTCTGCTGCTGGATTACCTGCGATCCGAGCCCGATGCCGATGGCGAACGCCGAACAGTTCTCGAAAGGCTGGAATCGCTCGAAGGAATCGGCGCCGAACGAATTGCCCAGTTGCTTCCACTTCTGCCCCCGATTCTCGACAGCGCCGGCGCAGTCAATGGTCAGGCGGTTCGTATCGAAGCAGCACTCGGAACCGACGAACCGCCGATGGCTTACTGGGTAACCTTGCCCATCGAATACCACCCCGATCATACCTATCCGCTGATCATCGCCCTGCACAGCGAACGCGGGAAGCCCGAACAGGAATTACAGGGGTTCTGGGGCGGGACTGAAGAGCACATTGGGCAGTCGCAACGGCAGGGATATATCGTCATTGCTCCCGAATACGTGGGGAAGGCCGACACGAAAGGTTACAGCTATAGTGCCGCATCGCATCAGGTCGTGATCGATGCGCTCAGCGACGCGCGGCGCCGGTTCAGCATCGATTCGGATCGCGTTTTTCTGGCCGGTCACGGCATGGGGGCCGATGCCGCTTGGGACATGGGCCTGGCGCACCCGCACCTGTTCGCAGGAATCATTCCCATCACAGGAGCCATCGACCGCCATGCCAAGTATTATATGGACAACGGTCGTCAGCTTCCGATCTATGCGGTGAACGGTGAGTTCGACCGGGATCTGATCACGCGAAACGGCGCGCCGCTGATGCACATGATGCAACAGCGATTCGATTTGATTTATGCCGAATATGTAGGAGCTGGTCCCGAGCCGTTCTATTCTGAAATCCATGCACTTTTCGACTGGATGTCGCGGCAGCGCCGGCCGCCGCCCCCCAAGCAGGTCGACGCCAGAACGCTTCGAGAAAGCGATAACCGTTTCTACTGGTATGAGTTCGTGGGGCTGCACGAAAATTTCAAGGGTTTTGATTGGACAAAAGAGAAGCAGCGTGCCGCGAAGGCCATGCCGATTATGGCAAAAATTACCCCCGGTAATACTCTTCGGATCACTTCAGGCGCAATGCACCATCGGGTCTGGCTTGCCAAAGGAGATGGATTGGTTGATTTTCAGAAGCGCTTGAAGGTCGACGTCAATGGCCGTAATCGCTTCAACGAATTCATCAAACCTGACGTGGCGGTAATGCTCGATCATGTCCGTTTGACCGGCGATCGCCAACGGATCTACTGGGCGATGCTCGAATTTTGAGGGAAGCTGGAAAAAATGAACAATCATGTTTTCAACCTGAAAAGCGAGCCGGTCCTGAAGCACGACCACAGTTTAAACCTTCAGCCCAAAGGTCGCAGATGTTTCGGGATCGGTTGCTCCCGTTTTCGTTTTACAATTCTGTTTCTAGCAGCGGGGGTCTACGTCGCGCTGGCCACCCAGACGCGCGCCGCCGACGAGTTTCCCCCCGAGCTCGTTCAATTTCAGTCTTATGATAAGAATCCGATCTTTACAGGTGCTGGCGGCACTGCCTGGGATGCGAAGATCCGCGAGCGCGGCTGGATTTTGCGAGAAGGCGAAGTCTGGCGGATGTGGTACACCGGCTATGACGCCTCGCCGAACCCCCAAATGTTGCTCGGGCACGCGACGTCGAGTGACGGCCTCATTTGGACACGCCATCCTGGCAATCCGTTGTGCCGCGACCATTGGGTCGAAGACATGATGATCATCAAACAAGGCGAAATGTATTATATGTTCGCCGAGGGAAAGGATGATCAGGCCCAGCTCTTTATCTCACGCGATGGATTGAATTGGAAGTGTCAGGGCAAGCTCGACATCCGCTATGTCAACGGACAACCTCTCAGCGCGGGGCCATTCGGTACGCCCACTGCATGGTTCGAGGATGGAGTCTGGCATCTCTTTTATGAACGTCGGGACGAAGGCGTCTGGCTCGCCCGCTCGACAGATCTCAAAATCTGGACCAACGTGCAGGATGATCCCGTTTTGTCGTCGGGCCCCGAACTGTACGACAAACGCATGATCGCCCTCAATCAGATTATCCGCCATGAAGGCCGCTATTACGCGTATTATCACGGCAGCGGTACGGCCGACAAACCGCGGCTGTGGACCACCAACATCGCCGTCTCGTCCGATCTCGTTCATTGGAAGAAATTTGCAGATAACCCCCTGTTGCCAGAACGAGAAAATCAATCAAGCGGCATTGTTGTCCACGACGGCCAGCAGTTCCGGCTGTATACGATGCACCCGGACGTGCGGGTACATTTTTCAAAGGGCAACTGATTCTACAGTGCAATTTGGTGCGTTCGGCGAGCCCGTGCCGAAGAGCGCACACTTGGACTTCAGCCAGCGCCGGTGATGCATTTGTTTAGCGGGCGAGGAGCGAAATCATCTTCGGTGATCGGCCACCCGGAGTGCATTTCCATGAATTGGAATCACGCAGCCATGCTGGGCAAACGCAGGCAAAGCATCTCCTTCCTTCGGAAACCGGGAGACAAACCCCCGAGGTTTGCGCGATTGACGCTCAAAACAGCCGCCGCTGGCCCGACTTCGCCAGCGGCGGTTGAAATTGTGTGAAGTCGAGATCTGGCATTGGCTTGTCGAGGCCGTATTTGCGGGCGAATACGCTGAATGTCTTTGCGATCTGGTCGGCAATCAGACCGCTACCTTTCATTCGCACGCCGAATTCGGAAGCGTTGAGTTTGCCGACGCGTGTCGCGCGGATCATGGCTTCGACGCGGGTAGCCAGTGTCGGCTGTGACTGTTGCAACCAGTCAGTGAAGATCGCAGAAACTGCCAGCGGGAGACGGACAAGGATGTACCGGGCGCTGATAGCGCCGGCGTGTGCCGAAGCCGCCAGCAATGCCGGGATTTCGCTGTCGCTAAGACCTGGAATAATGGGGGCCGTCATCACCGCTGTCGGAATACCGGCTTTTGTCAGG
>JAYTRB010000587.1:0-3464 GCA_043746425.1 Planctomycetia bacterium | reverse complement strand
CTGGCCATCGGCGCCAGTTTCGGCGTCGTTCTGGTACATGGCCCGCGCGGGCGCGGCGGTGCCAATGATGTCGAGGTTGCGACATTTCGGACTGAAGGCCCCTACCTCGACGGCCGACACCCCCAGCACGTTTCGTATGCCACTCCCGAAGAGGACGCCCAGCGTCGTGACTTTACGATCAACGGCATGTTTTACGACCCGCTGGCAGAAACAATTCTGGACTATGTCGGTGGCCAGGAAGATCTCGCAAAACGAGTGGTACGCGCCATCGGCGATCCACACGCACGCATCAAGGAAGACAAACTGCGGATGCTGCGGGCCGTGCGAATCACGGCTCGGTTCGATTTCGAACTCGATCGCGCGACGGCGAACGCAGTCTGCGAGATGGCCCCTGAGATGCTGGTCGTCAGCCACGAACGCATCACTCAGGAACTTAAGAAAATGCTGGTGCATTCGCGCCGCGCGCGAGCCGTTGAACTGGCCCGCGACATGCGCTTGCTGACAGTCATCCTGCCGGAACTGGCCCCCGTCGTCGCCACAGCCGGGCTTTCTTCGGCGGATGACCGCTGGCGACTCACCGTGCAAACGCTCGATCGACTCGAGAATCCGCGGTTTGCGCTCGCCTTGGCGGCCCTGCTGCGTGACCTGCGAAGCGGGAAATCCAGCGACGAGGCCGGCGCTTTGGCCGTTCAGATTTGCCGCCGTCTCAAGCTCTCGAACCAGGAAAGCGACGATGTCGCGTGGTTGATCGCCCATGAGGATGCGCTGCGCGGCGCGGCGGCAATGCCCCCGCGGCATCTGAAGCGGTTGCTGGCGAAGCCGCTGATTGGCGAACTGCTGGCGCTCGAACGGGCCCACACTTTGGTCGCCAACACGAGTGACGCCGATGTCGCCTTCTGTGAGAACTGTCTGCATGCCCTGCCGATGGAAGAAATCAATCCGGCACCGTTGATCAACGGCGAAGATCTGATTGCTCTGGGGTTGGTCCCCGGAGCGCAATTCAAGGAACTTCTGGAGATCATTCGGGATGCTCAACTCGACGGACTGATCGGTACCCGGGAAGAAGCCTTAGAGCGAGTCGTTCGCACGACGACCACGCACAAGCGAGGAACAAAGAGCGATTGACACTCGTCTTGCCTCAGGCCGTCAGAGAGCCTTCCAATCGGCCCAAGAAGTGCCACGTTTGCGGTTTCTGCAAGATGCGACCGCTTCTGTGAGGTCTCGCACAGACCCGATTCATTCCGTAGAGAAGTTTTGCATCATTGGCATTCGAGATGACGATCGCCGAATTGCGCTCGAAGAAGGCCTGCCACGATTGAGGGCCAGGGAACTGCAAACGCGTTTGATCATCGCCCGGGCCCTCGCAATTGTGTTGATCGAGCGCGACGCGGTGTAGCCTTGGCGTCTCCCCAGAGTCCGGTGCGGGTTAACTTTCCTTCGCCAGCCGATCGATATGCGGCCCAACCGTCAGCCCAGAAGCCGGTTGGCGCAGCGCGCCTCGCATTCGAGCCCGCGGAGTCACGATCGTTTCTTCCGTTTCAATAAAGCATACGTCGGCACTCCGAGCAACACGATGGCCAAGCCGGGCCATGTCGTTTTGTAGCGGTAAACGAAAAGCGACACCATGATTGTCGTCGCGCCTGCGATGTAAAATGCGGGCACAATGGGATAACCGAATGCCCGATACGGCCGCGAGGCGTCGGGGCGTGTGCGACGGAGTCGGAAAATTCCCAGGACCGTCAGAATATAAAAAAGCAGTGCGGCAGAAATGACATATTCGAGCAGATCTTTGTACAGATTGCCGTACTCTCCATCGCTGTGCGTACGTGGCAAAACGAGCGCCGCCGACCAGAGCCCCTGCAGTGCCAATCCCCAACTGGGCACTCGGGCCGCATTCAGCCGCGCCGCAGGCGCGAAGAACAACCTGTCGCGGGCCATCGCGTACGAAGCGCGGGCGCCAGATAGAATGAGTGCGTTATTACAACCGAATGTCGAAATCATGATCGCTACCGCCATGGCGGCAGCACCTGCGCCCGGAAACACTTTTTCCAGAGTTGCAGTTCCCACGCGATCATTGGGAGCATGCTGAATCTCATCTAACGGGAGCGTCACGAGGTAGGCGACGTTGGCCAGCAGGTACAATGTAATCACAATGCCTGTGCCCAGCCCGAGCGCCAGCGGCACATTGCGGCGCGGTTGCTGAATTTCGCCGGCTATGATCGTGACGTTGTTCCACGAATCAGACGAAAACAGCGACCCTGTCTGCGACAGGCATAAAGCCACGAACAGTCCGAACGTAGAAGCGGCAGTCAGGCCCTGGTTGATGGAATCTGTCGGGCGCGCAGTCCAGAAATCGGCAAGATTCCCGGCGATAACTGTGGCGTTCCAGCCGCGCGTCAGTCCACATACGATCAAAGCGAGCAGCGCGCCAGTCTTGGCGACGGTGAATACATTCTGCACGAATTTGCCCCATCTGAGGCCGCACATGTTCGTGACCGTCAGGAGAGCGATCATGAGAATCGCAATCAGCTGCACTGTTGATAACGAAAGAGCATATCCGCGGCCGACATCCCACGGATCAATCAGGTAATGATCCTCGCCGATGAACGGAAAAAGAACGCTGGCAAACCTTGCAAAAGCGACCCCGACGGCCGCGATCGTTCCGGTCTGAATCACGAGGATGAAGGTCCAGCCATACAAAAACCCAACCATCGGCGAATAGGCCTCACGCAGATAAACGTACTGGCCTCCGGCATGGGGCATCATCCCCGCCAGTTCACCATACGACAGGGCCGCCGAGACCGTCAAGACGCCGGTAACGAGCCATGCCATAAGCAGCCAGCCTGGACTGCCGATCAGCCGGCTCATTTCCGCAGATACCAAAAAAATTCCCGAGCCGATCATTCCCCCCACGACGACCATTGTCGCGTCGAACAAGCCCAGCCCGCGGCGAAACTCGCCTTCTTCATCGGCGCGGTATAATGACAGCGGCTGTTCTGGCTGCTTGGCCGAAGTCGAACCAGGCGGGGCGATCGGCTCGTCGCTCATGTCGCTTCCAAGGGTGGTCACAAGATTCTGTGGATGCGACAGATTGTAAATGCGCGCGTTGAATCGTGCGAGCGATGGCCGCCGAAGATGATGAGACCCAGGCCGTTGCGAGCAGCGATGCTGGGGCATGTGGCTTTCGCTGCTGCCAATTGCCGGCAGGCACGACCTCGACAGCATTGAGTTGGCTTTCGACCGTCGATATTCTTAATTTCCAAGTAATGCAGTGCGTTTTATCGCCCTGCCCGACGCCGATGCTCGCAATGCGAATCGATTTTCATGAAACGTCGGAACGTTAGGACTTGGGAGTCGCGTTTCTGTGTAAACATTCGTCCAACCCGTTATGGAAGTGGTGATCGTAGTCGAGAATTGTCGAGGAATTGCCCGGTTTTGTGTGCCATGAGCGGCGGTCACAACGG
>JAYTRB010000586.1:0-2734 GCA_043746425.1 Planctomycetia bacterium | reverse complement strand
CAGCGCGACGCGGCCAGCGCCACCTGGACGGTGACCTTCGCCGACGGAAGGATGCGTTGCGTCGCGCATGATCTGGCAGACCTGGTGCTCGTGCAATTGCTCGAGCCAGCGGGGTGACTTGCCCCCCAGCTGCTACGCCCCCGCTGCTACGCGTGCAGTTTTTTTCGCGTTTCAGCAATCAATTTCAGCAGGCCCTTTTGCGGATCGGCGAATTTCTTTAAGCCCTCTTCCATCAGGACTTCTTCGAGCTTCACGAAATCCACCTCCCGATCGATTTCTGCAAGCACCGGGTCTGGGGGAAGCTGGTCGACCATCCGCGTGTAGCGCTTACCTTCCAGCGCCTGAACTGCAGCATTGGTGGCCGGCGGATTCGTCTGAATGTCGGAACCAGCCAGGGCGCCCACATATTTGTCGGGGGGATCTTTGGGATCTTTCGTCCCCGTGCTGGCAAATACGATCTCCTGTTTCAGAGGCAGCTTCTTATCGCTCCAAAAAGCCTGATTGTCGCGCCACAGGCGTTTGACGTTCACCATGCCAACTTGTCCTTGTGCCTGTGGCGATAACTGAGCCACGTGACTTTTCGTATAGACGTCGATGCGGCTGATAAAGATGCTGTAAACCGATTTGAGTTGCTCAAGTGACTTGCGCCGCTGCGCACCGCGCCAGACCGCTTCCCGCGCTGCCTCGTACTGCCGTTGAGAGAAAATCAAAGTGACGTTTAATGTCACTCCCGCGGCTGCCAGGTCTTCCAGCGCTGCCAATCCCCCCGGTGTGGCGGGAACCTTGATCATCCGGTTGACATGGCCGTTCGCCCATTTCTTGCCCAATTCGATGTACCGTTTGGCTTTGTCGGCGACCGATAAGGGGCAATCCGGGTCTTCGAGCAGCGGATCGAGTTCAAAGCTGACGTAGCCGTCATCACCCCGTGTTTGCTGATGCACGGGCAGAAAAACGTTCTGCGCCTGCCGGACGAGGAAGTCGGTGACCTGCCAGGCGGTGGCATCGTCGTCGAGCCCGCGCGCCATGAGATCGGTCAATTGCTTGTCGAATCGGCCGGTCTTGATGAGATCGCCGACGATGATCGGGTTCGATGTCGCGCCGGTCGCGCCGAACGCCCGGTTGGCGACGACCAGGTCAGGATCAATACTGTCGAGCCACAGCTTGGTACCAGTGGAAATCAGGGATTCGAGCGGAGTCATATCAAGCCTCCTCGGCGACGGAAGTTTTTCTGTGCGTAAATCGTTAGAATGGGTGAGGCACAAGCTTCGGGTCGAAACCCGTGGGCCTGCTGCGTCGGCAGCATGATAATGCATTTGCGGGCCAACGAAAACCACGCCGCTGCTTCATTTCTGGTTTGTAACTCAAAGGGAATGTCTTGAATCACGAGCAATATCAAAATCCTCTTATCAGCCGCTATGCTTCGCGGGGGCTCGTTTACCTGTGGTCTCCGCAGTCTATTCACTCAACATGGCGACGGTTGTGGGTGGCATTGGCCGAAGCCGAGCAGGAACTGGGCCTCGACATTTCCTCCGCACAAATCGCCGAGTTGCGCTCGGCCGTAGACACCATCGATTTTTCCAAGGCCGCCCAATATGAACGCGAACTGCGCCACGACGTCATGGCGCATGTGCACGCTTATGGCGATCAGTGCCCATCGGCCCGCGGAATCATCCATTTAGGCGCCACCAGTTGTTACGTTACCGACAATACCGATTTGATTCTATTCGCAGAAAGTCTGCGAATTGTGCGCGACCGATTGGTGGGCGTCATTGATCGTCTGGCCGGCTTTGCCGCCGAGCGCCGCGACCTGCCCTGTCTGGCATATACGCATTTGCAGCCCGCCCAGCCGACGACAGTTGGCAAACGGGCCGCACTGTGGTGTTACGATCTGGTGCTCGATCTGGAAGAAATCGAGCACCGCCTCGACAGACTTCGGTTCCGCGGGGTCAAGGGAACAACTGGCACGCAAGCCAGCTTCTTACAGCTTTTCGCAGGAGACCACGCCCGCGTTGAGGCGCTCGATCGGCTCGTAGCCCGCAAAATGGGCTTTGACAAAGTCGCTGCCGTTACCGGGCAAACCTATTCGCGCAAGGTCGATTCGCAAATCCTGGCAGCCCTCAGCGGCATTGGCCAATCGGCTCACAAGGCCGGAACCGATCTGCGGCTGCTGCAAAGCTTCAAGGAAATCGAAGAACCGTTTGAAGAGAAACAGATCGGGTCGTCGGCCATGGCCTACAAGCGAAACCCGATGCGATCTGAGCGAATGTGCGCCCTTGCACGGTTCGTGATGAGCCTGTCTTCGAGTGCTGAGCAGACGGCCGCCGTGCAATGGATGGAACGCTCGCTCGACGACAGCGCGAACCGGCGACTGACGCTGCCGCAGGCATTTCTAGGAATCGATGCGGTGCTCATCCTCTATCGCAACATTACCGAGGGGCTGGTCGTCTATCCGCGGGTCATCGCCAGACGCCTTGAAGCCGAACTGCCGTTCATGGCGACCGAAAGCATTCTGATGGCCGGGGTCGCCGCCGGAGGAGACCGCCAGGACCTGCACGAGCGGATTCGCGTGCATAGCCATGCGGCAGCGCGCGAAATTAAGGAATTCGGCCGGGCCAACGACCTCATCGAGCGGATTTCGAACGACTCGGCGTTTGCGAAAGTGCCCCTCGGCGACGTTTTGAGCGCCGCCAAATACGTCGGCCGCGCCCCGGAACAGGTTGACACCTTTATCGCT
>JAYTRB010000585.1:0-11494 GCA_043746425.1 Planctomycetia bacterium | reverse complement strand
TTGCGAAGAACGGCGATTTTTGCATTACCAACCTGACCCAGCTCTCAATCGCAAGCACAGTACCAGCCAGGAATTACAACCGACACCCGCCTCACTGCGCCATCGACGTTGGGTGGCTCCATTGTTCTAGAACGGCTGCGTGGCATTTGTCTTCATCCAGGAAGCCGTTCCAGAAACGCGGCGGGCGAGGAAAGGCGATTCCTGAAATACAAATTTCCAAAATTCGTTCAGTCGTTATGCAATTTCCGCAGCCGGCCACTGGTCCGCAGAATCAACTGGATCCGTTCAAACTCGTCGAGCCAATCCTGCGTCACAGCACTCAGCAACGACGTCTCTTCGGGAACAAGACCCGTGGGACAGGCTGCACCGAATTCATCGGCAACGATCTTCCGGTATTTTGAAAGTGTTCGATCGCCATACCAGCCGACCTGAAAATTGTCCTCACTGACGAACAAGACAACCGGCACGCGTGTCCCGCCACAGACCGAAAGCGAAGCCCCGAGATCGACATTGGCGTCGCGGTCAAAAAACCGAATTTGAATTTGGGGAGCGACAATTTCAAAATGCGCGAAAATGGGACATTGGTTGACACAATCGCCACACCACGCCCCTGCCAGACACAGCACCTTCATTTCGCGCTTGAATGAGGCGAGAAGCGCACGCTGCGCCGGAGCGAGAGACACGCGTTCGTGAACCGACTCCCATCGGCGGCGCTGCTCTTCGGTACCGTATTTGGCCAGAAAATCGTGATATTGCAGTCCAGTTTCAAACTTGGCGCCATAGTCGAGCATGGGTTCACTTGGTCAGCGAGGAAATGTCCGTAGTAATCAACAAAAAATCAAAATCGTTCGCATTCCTCGGTCTCGATCCGCCATGCGAACAGATCAATTCTCTTCGCGTTTCGCGAAGAATTCAACGCCGCAAAAAGGCAAGTAAGAGTACTCGCCGCTGCATGCATTCCAAGGCGATCATTCGGCATGTCTCACGCCAGTTCGCAATTTTGTGGCGTGCCGGCTCACGCGTTCGATGGCCGACACCACCTGCTGCAGATTGGCTATCGTCCCCAGCAACACCGGGTGATGCAAGGTTAACACACATTCATCGGCACGGGTAGCATTCGACATTGCTCCGGCGGTCCGGAAGCGCTTCGACGAGTGCGTCCTATGGAGCGCGCGAAATCCGGGGTCGAGGGCGATTCCCTCGGCGCGCACGGCGGCGGCGAACGTGTCGCGCGACAGACCACCGACCTCATGGGGGTCGTATTGCAGGCCCATTTTGTAATAGGCGGGCTCTGAGTCTGACGGCGGATTTTCAAAAGCCTTTAATCCGGAAAACGGCTTGAGCGCATGGGACAGCCAGGCGACGGCGTCCCGGCGACGGATGTTCGTCTCCGCGAGCCGCGCCCACTGTGGAATAACCACCGCCGCCTGTAATTCCGACAGTGGATAGGCCTCATTTCCCCGCTGGTTGTAAAGTTTGATGCGCTGGGCGATATCGGCCCGCGCGGTGAGCACGGCCCCGCCCCGTCCGGCTGAAATGAGCTTGCTGCCTCCGAAACTTAAGATGCCGGCGTCGCCCCACGTCCCGGCGACCCGTCCATGAATTCTCGCACCTGGCATTTGAGCGGCGTCTTCAATGACAGACAGACGGTGCGCGTCAGCAATCTGCCTGACCTGGGGCATATCCGCCATTCCACCGTGCAGATGCGAAACGACAATCGCTTTTGTTCGCCTGCCAATATGCTCGGAAATTCTGGCCGGATCGATGCTGAAATTGCCGGGCACAACGTCGACCAGCACGGGAACGGCCCCGAGGGCGAGCACGTCCTGAAAATTTCCCTTGAAGTCGTAGGCAGCCAGAATTACTTCATCGCCTGGGCCAATCGCCAGCCCGCGCAGCGCCAGTTCTACTGCCGCCGTTCCGCTGGCACACAGAATCACGTGCGGTGTCTGGTGAAAACTGGCCAGAATTTCAGTCAACTCGGCGACATGGGGACCGTGGTATTTTCCCCAGGAACCGTCGGCCAAGGCGCGCTCGACGCGGGCGACGACGTCAGGATCGGGAAAGGGCCATTCCGGCGGTCCTTCCGGCCGAATCGCCGGGCCGCCCAAAATCGCCGGCGTGTCGGAATGCATGATTTTCCTTCGCACAGAATAGCCCAATGCGGTCGCGAGAACTTGACGACGCCGTCAGTCACTGGCACGGGGGGTGGGTACTGCTCCACGATCGAAGACTCAAGTCGAAAGCCTTTTCATTTAACGAATTATGTTAAAGCTGCAAAACACGATCATCTGCCGTGGGATTCGCAGAAACGCCCATTCATCTTGCTCGCACTGACTTGCGCCAATGGGCGCGCGAATTAACGAAATCCAGAGTGCTGGCCGAACCGTCTGATTCGAGAGGTTTTCATTGCCATTGCGCGGGGCAACCCTCTATTATAATGGAATATTCAGTAAATACCTCATCCAGAATTCGCATCTCGACAAATCAAGTATATGACTCATCCAATCCGGTTCATCATGGTGGGGGGCTTTCTCGGCGCGGGAAAGACCACGACCCTCGCGCGGCTAGCCCGTCATTACATGGCGCGCGGCCTGAACGTCGGCGTCGTAACGAATGACCAGGCTAGCGATCTGGTCGACACCAATACACTTCGATCGCAAGGGTTTGATGTTGGCGAAGTGGCCGGGTCGTGCTTTTGCTGCAACTTCGACGGCCTGATGGGAACGATCGATAAACTGGGACACGACCGGCGTCCCGACGTGATTCTCGCTGAACCGGTGGGTAGCTGCACTGATCTGGTTGCGACTGTCGTGCAGCCGATCAAGCGACTGTTCGAGGCCCAGTTCAGCATCGCTCCGTATTGCGTGATCCTGAAGCCAAGTCACGGAGCCCGCATTCTGCGCAACGAAGCCAGCGCGGGCTTTTCTCCCAAGGCCGCTTATATTCTCAAGAAGCAGCTGGAAGAGGCCGACGCCATTCTGATCAACCGGATCGACGAACTCGAACTACAAGAGATTGACGAACTGGGAAAACTCATCGACCAGCAGTACCCCGACCGGCCGATCATTAAAATGTCGGCCCGTTCAGGAACCGGCTTTGAAACGCTATTGGCGCTTCTCGATGAAGAGGGAGAATTTGGCCGCCGGGTTCTGGACATCGATTATGACATCTACGCCGACGGCGAGGCCGAACTGGGCTGGCTTAATGCCAGCATACGGGTCGTCGCAGCCACCGAATTCAGCATGGACAATGTGCTGCTCGATCTCGTCGGCCGGCTGGCCCGAATTCTCGATGAAGCCGGCGCAGAAACAGCGCATTTGAAGGCGATTGGCCTGTGGGAGGGGTTTTTCGGCGTAGCGAATCTGATTAGCCGCGAGCATCTACCCGAGTTATCGCTGCCATCGAATTGCAGCGTCCGAGAATTCGATCTGATCGTCAACGCACGTGTAGCCACTGACCCCGCGATACTCGAGGAAGCAGTAAAAACGGCGGTCAAGGCGGCGTCCGCCACGGCCCGGGCCACGGCCGACTTTCGGCAGACGCAATGTTTTCGCCCGGCCCGTCCGACGCCGACACATCGGTTTGCGTAGTGTGCGGCGAGGCCAACTCAAACTCGTATCGTCCACAGGATTCGCCGGGACTAAATCCAGAAGAGGTAATCATGTCCTTTTCGCCACGGGCGGTCGTTGTCATTGCCACGCTTTCGCTGGGTGCCTTGACCGCGCAGATTCTGCGTACTTACGCACAAGACGTACCTGAACCAGCGCCGCCGCAAGTCGAAGATCGCGGTGCCGATTCAGAGGCCACGTCCCGCGCCCCATCGAGCGAATGGCAACCCGACGCGGCTGAGCCGCACTTGAATTCACGTGAACAAAGAGGGGCCGACGCTACGCCAGCCCTGCTCTTCAAGAAACTCGGCAAGTCGACAACAGTCGAGTTCCTCGACTTGCCCCTCGAAGAATGCCTGAACCATCTGCAGGAATCCCATGGCATCCAGATTTGGACCGATACGGCGACATTGGCTGACGAAGGCATCGCTCTCGATCAACCACTCACCCTGAAACTGACCGGCGTGCGTCTGGAATCAATTCTCAATCTGCTGCTGCGGCCGTGCCAGCTCGAGTGGATCATTCAGGATGAAGTGCTGAAGATCACGACGGCAACGTGGTCCTTTGAACATCCGCAGGTTGCGGCATATGAAGTCCAGAATCTGCTTGATGCCGGTCATTTGTCCAAAGATCTGATCGAGTCGATCAAGACGTGCATTCAGCCTCTTTCCTGGAAAGAAGAATTCCAGGCGGGGATTGCATTGTCCGGGGGCGTGCTCATCATTCGGCAGTCGCAGCAAGTTCATGGCGAAATCGGTCGACTCCTGGCCGATCTGGACGAAATCGCGTTCGATCAAGAAGAAGAAACCCACGCGCGCGGCCGAAAGAACGCGCTCGTGGCCCAGGTGTCGCACCGCGCCCACAGGCCAGGTACGTTGCGAACGATTGCCGCGCCGTGGCACTCGGTGGCCTTTCGCGAGAAAAAGGATGATTTTGAGAAAAAGGATAAGCCCCAGCGAGTCCCCGCCGAAGAGAAAATCATCAAAGCCTTCGATTTGCCAACAACGGTCGAATTCAACGATCTGCCGTTGGAAGACTGCCTCACCTATCTGGAGAAATTTCACTCCCTCAACCTTTACCTCGACAAGCAGTCGCTATCGGACGAAGGGGTGTCGCTCGACCAGCCGATTTCCCTCAAGCTCGCCAACGTGAGTTTTGAATCAACTCTGCACCTCTTGCTCCAGCCGCTCAATCTCGATTGGGTCGTCGAGGACGAGGTGCTGAAGATTACCACTGAGTCGTGGATCAAAGCGCATCCCGAAGTGCGGACGTATGAGATTGAAAATCTGATTGACGCAGGGCATACGGTTGACGCTCTCATGACTTCGATCAGACGCTGCATTGACCCGCCGTCATGGAACGGAGAGTACGCAGCCATTTCCCACACCGGAGGCGTGCTCGTCATCCGCCAATCACAGCGTATCCACAGCGAGATTGAGCGCCTGCTCGCTGATCTGGATAACATTGTTCTGGATGTCATTGCCGAAGCGGCTCAAGATGCGCGCCACGGAAAGGAAATCTCAAAGGAAGTCGTCTCGGTGCGGATCTATCAAACGGACATGCAGCCCGCTGCGCAGATCGCCGAGTGCATTGAGCAATTCGTCGCGCGCGACACGTGGCGGGAACACGGCGGTGAAGGCAGAATCCTGGCCATGAACGGTCAGATCGTCGTCGAACAATCGGCGGCCGTCCATCGCGAAATTCAGCGTTTCCTCGAACTGCTGCTGCACCAGCCGCAGTAGGTGAATTCTCGCGGCGAAATTCCTGCGAGCAGAAAACCCGGGCAACCGATCGACGGCGCGCGTCCGAAGTGCCGGTCTGCCCGAGCTCGATCCGTTGGGGTGTTCTCAAGTGGGACGAGCCGTACGGTGCTGCAAACCCGAAAGCCGCCGCGCCCGATACGCGTGCGCGGCTGAAAGACCAGAAATAAAAAGCAAACCTGGCGCTAAATGCGACTCTCTACAGATCCAACCCCAGTTCTTCGATCTTGCGATACAGGCTCGACAACCCCAGCCGCAGGCGCTTGGCGGCTTCGCGTTTATCGGGCCATTGGCGCAGAACGCGGCTGATGTGCAGCCGTTCATAATGCCTCAGGGCTGAACGCAAATCGTCAGTGTCGGGCAGAATCTGGCCCACGCCCAGCAGGTCGGGGGGCAGGTCTGCGGGCTCGATTTGCGGCCCTTCGCACATGATGACGGCCCGTTCGATGGCATTGTCGAGCTGCCTGACGTTGCCCTTCCAGCGGGCCGACATTAACAGCCGCATCGTTTCGCTCGTCACCCCCGTGACGCGCTTGCCGAGCGCGGTGGTGTGCCGGCCGATGAAGAATTCGACCAGTTCGGGAATGTCGTCGAGCCGCTCGCGCAGCGGGGGAATGCGAATCTTGACGCCGTTGAGGCGATAGAAAAGGTCTTCCTGAAAGCGTCTCTCGGCGACTTCGCGGGTAAGATCGCGAGTGGTCGAGGCTATGATGCGGGCGGCAACACGCACGGGTTCGGTTCCGCCCAGAGGCATGATCTCTTGAAACTCGATGGCCCGCAGCAGCTTCGATTGCGTGGCCAGCGGCAACTGGCCGACTTCATCGAGAAACACCGTTCCTTCGCCGGCATGCAGCAGAATTCCCGGCTGGTCGTTCTGCGCTCCGGGAAAAGCCCCCTGACGCTGGCCGAAGAGTTGTGATTCGAGGAGTTCGACAGGCTGGGTCGAACAATGTACGGCAAGAAATTTCTCGCGGCTTTTTGGGCCGGCCCGGTGGATGACCCGGGCGAAGAGTTCTTTGCCGGTGCCCGACTCACCCTCCAGCAGCACGTTGCTGTGGGTCGCGGCGACCTTGCGGATTGTGGATTGCACTTCCTCGAGGGCCTTGCTCGAACCGACTAACTCGTCAAATCGGTCATGGCGCGTCAGTTCGCGGCGCAGCGATTCGTTTTCGATGAACAGCTCGCGGTATCGAAATAACTGCTGGAGTTTGTGATGCAGATCATCGAACAGCACCGGCTTGACGAGATAGTCATAGGCCCCCGCCTTGAAAGCCTCGACAGCATTTTCGACCGTTGCATATGCCGTGATGATCAAGACAAACAATTCGGCGTTCATCTGCTTGAGACGTTTCAGAAGCTGGATGCCGTCGCCGTCGGGGAGCCGTACATCGCAGATGGCAACCGAAAAATCTCGCTGCCTCACGAGGTTCAGGGCCTCGGCAGAGGTGGCTGCTTCGGCGACGATAAAGCCTTCGCTCGTCAGAAACTCGCGCAGCGTATGACGGATAATCTGTTCGTCTTCGACGATCAAAACATGGCGGGCGGTTTTCATGCTCAACTGACCTCGGTAGAGACAAGATTCGGCTTGGCAACGTCGGGGTGCTGGCGAACGTTGTCGCATGTCAGAAACACCGTAAACGTCGTTCCACCGGGAGACGTTTCAGACAGCGTGATGCGGCCGTCGATCGTCTCTTGAATGATGTGCTTGCAGACGAACAGACCCAGGCCAGTTCCCGTGTCTTTCGTCGTGAAATACGGCTGGAAGACGCGAGCCCGGTTCTCGGGCGAGATGCCATGGCCGTCATCACGGACTGCGATTTGAATCCACCCCGCCACGAGCGCCGTGGTAATCTCGATCGTCCCCCCCTCTTCGGTGGCATCCATGGCGTTCAGAACAAGGTTGAGGAACACCTGCACCAGCTGATCGCGAACGACCCGCAAGAGCGGCAGGCCCTCGGCGTAGGCCGTGACGATTCTCTTACCTTTGGTGCGCTTGTAGTACTTGGCGATATTGAGCGCCGCGTCAATCAGTTGATGCACGTCGCACATGCTCTTCTGTTTGGTCGCCGGCCGGCTGAAATCGACGAGCTCGCGCAACGTTGCCTGGATGCGCCGTAACTGGTCGTCGACCATCTGCAGCCGCTCACATGTGTAATCGTCGTTGGGGCGGCGGTTGAGCATCTGCACCAGCGAACTGATGGCGGCCAGCGGATTGCCGACTTCGTGGGCGATGCCCGCCGCCAAAAGGCCGAATGCCGCCTGCTTTTCCTGCTGGACGACCAGCGCCTGCGACTGCTGCAGGGCAGCCGTACGCTCTTGAATGCGTTCTTCGAGCTGCGCTTGATTTTCCTGCAATTCGGCATTCAGTTGTGTCAACCGCCGAAAGGCCGTTTTGAGCAATCCCGCCAGCGACGTGCAGGCCCACGTCACCCAGCCCAGCGAAACGAGCATCACAAACAGCGTCGCCAGTCCCCGCAATTCGGGTTGCCGGCTGAAAAACAATTCCCCATAGCTGATGCTGTGTACCGCAAATGTGGCGAACGTCACCGCCAGCGAATAGCGCATGGCGCACACCACCAGCGACAACAGATAATAAAATCGAAATGGGCTTTCCAACCCCGTGTCGAAATAACACAACAAGCCGATGAAGGCCGCTTCCATCAATGAAATGATGAGCGGCCAGCGACTCAGAAAGACGCGGCCGCGCAGGCTCCACAACGTATCGACCAGAGCATACATCGCCCCCAAAGTCAGAATGGCGTTCATCGCCATGCGGTTGGTCGCCGCGGGCCGATCGAAGGAATTGACCAGCAGGTATCCAGCCACCACCCCGAACCAGCGGATCTTCACCGTGATCGATTCTGCGGCGAGCTCCCAGCCCGAGGGGTCGCGCGTGGCCGTCGTTTCCATTACTTCGTTCTGCATGGGGTCATCCTGCCGTTGGTTCTATGCTATCATTATAGTGAAATCATCGCCTGTCATCTCTGGCAGCACTCGACGGCTGACTGTATTCTTAATGTCGCCACTTGTCTGGAAACGGGAGAGGCGCCCCAATGCCGTGTGTTATCTGCGAGAGTTTGATCCCGCTGCGCCGGGACGCGGAACCAGTCCGCTTTTTCAAAAGTCTGGCAGGCCCATTCTGAAATTGCGAGACGATCGGAAACATGGAACTTCCTACATGTCCGGCGTGTAAACAGTCGGTGCTCGACGATGACGCCGTGGAATGCCCTTTCTGTGGTTCCCCCATGAAGGGGGGAACTCCGACGAAGGGAGGGGCCGCACCGGCTAGACCCCCGGTGGCAAAGACGCCTGTCAAATCAATTCCGCCAAAATCGTCTTTTGCCAATGTCGATCTTGGGCCTTCGGTTACCGACAAACCCTCAAGTAGCGGCGGCAGACCGGGAAAGCTGGCGGAAAAGGCCGATAGCGAACAGGCCCCACCAGCCGCAGACGACGACCCGTTTGCGGTCGATCAGTCGGTAGCGGCCAGCGCCCTGCCAGTCAGCCGGCTGCAGACGCCGGGCAAGTCGATTGAAGTCAAGTGCCCGATGTGCGAAACGACGGGGTACATTTCTGTCAAAGCGGCCGGAAAGCTGGTGAAATGCTGCAATCCCGAATGCATGGTGCCAACTTTTACGGCACCAGCCATAAAAAAAGAAGCCCCCCCGGTTCCGCCGCCGCCCAAGAAGAAGCTGCCCGTGCTGTACATTCTGCTGGGCGTTGCCGCCGCCGCCATCGTGGGGGCCTCGATCTGGCTGAATAAACAAACCGGCGTGAACGATCTTCCGCCAGATCCAAATCTTGCCAATCTCAAGTTCGGCGGAGACGCTTCGAAGAGTTCGGGCCAGGACGACGCGGCCCAGAATGACGCCGCTGCCAGAGCCGCCGCCGAAAAAAGCAGGATCCCGACTGATGGCGATGAGGCACAAACGAAGATTCGTAACGAGCTTGCCAAAGACGCACTGCAACGTCTCCCCGAGTTGGCTCAGAATGTTAAGAATAATCGAAAATCGCAGTGGCGCAGATTCGCGGCCACGGCGTATGTCCATGCCGGCGACTTGAAGCACGCCGAAGAACAGTTGCTGCTGCTGGCCAAGAAAAGCGAGCCCAATCCGTCGTATGCCGTCTTCCCCTTGGCCGCCCTGGCCTGGCAGAAGGCGGCGGCCTCTCCCGAGGAGTTCCAGGCGGCGGTCGCCCGGGTGCAGCTCCTGGCAGACAAGATTCCTACTCGCGGTCGATACGCCATTGAAGCCGCTGTGGTCATGGCCCCCCTGCTGGTCATATCAGACAAAACTTCTGACGCGCGCCAGCTTCTCGCCGGCCATCGCAGCACGAAGTCGGCCCTCGATCAACTGGCGGCCGAGCTACCGGTTGTTATTCACAACCAGACCTTCGATCTCGATACGACCCTGCCCGGGCGAACCATCGGCGACTGGCAGGCGCCCCTTGAATCGGCCGTAACATTGATTCTCATTCAGAACGGTCGCTGGGACGATGCCTTGGCGTGGGCCAGCCAGACCACCGATCCGGTCGCAAAGGCCGAGGTGACGACTATTTGGGCTGAGAGCTACCTCCGTCTTGCCGTACCGTCCGGCGATACCTCGGGGTCTGAGCGGGCGAAAAAGACAGCCGAAGGGCTTTCCCGTGAGGGCCAGGCACGGCTTCTGGCGCGGCTGGCTGATGTCAAGCTTTCTACCAATGATCGCCCGGGAGCCGAAGAGCTGATTGCAGAAGCCCAGGCGGCCCTCAACTCGATCGCGCGGCCGACCGCCGTTGTCGTGCATGGCATCAAGCCCCTGATCGATCTGAAGCTGCACGACCCTGTCCTCTATCGGCAGTCGGCCCTCGCCGCCGTTGAGATTGCAAGAGTGCAGATGCGGCTCGGGAAAAGCGATGCCGCCTGGGACAATATCCTGATCGGCCTGAAATTCCTGCACGGGATCGCTCCCTCGTCGAGCGCCATGCGCGAGCGCTTGACTCAGTCAGACAAGAAAATCGATGACGAAATCAAATCGACGATGGGAATCAAGAAGCCCGACGACATTCGGCTGATCCGCACCCGTTACAAGGAAAAATGCCGGGACGTGGCGACCGCAACTGCAATTCGTTTCTTTTGGCAAAGCGTGGTATTTGAAGCGGCGGCCGAATTCGGATTGCTCGACAGGGTTTGGGACGAGCTGCAGAAGGTCGATCGTAAGCCGTCCGAAGAACGCGAACCCTTTCTCGATTCCGCCCTTCCGATGCTCGTCGCCGCCCGTTTCGCAGCGACCGGAAACGACAAGAAACGTGACGCGATCTACACGGCCATCGCCAGCCGCGTCAGTGATACCGATCCGGAGGTCGTCAAGCGCGTCAGCGAGAACCAATTTTACATAGGTGATTATGCCGATTGCATTCGGCGCCTCGACGCCGCCATGACCGCTGAGGGCGTTCTGCACGAGTGGACATTGCGGCTGGCGTGCCGGCTGGTAAATCAGGGAAAATATTCCCAGGCGATCGAGTTTTGCAGCAAAATCAAAGATACAGCCCTCAGCGAAGATGGCCTGTTTCTGACCGCCGCTCTGGCCGCCCGGCTCGGGCACGGCGACGAATTCTGGAAAGCCGCGTCGAACCTGAAGGCCATTGAAGCGACGGCCGTCTGCTCGGGGCTCGTCGTCGGCCTGAAAGCCCAGCACCCATGAATACTCATTACCTTTTTTCGACCGCCGCATGTGCCGCCGTTCTGCTGGCTTTTGCGAATGTCAATCTGGCTGTCACTGCGGGTGAATTTCCGCCAGCTTCTGACTTGCCGGCCAATCCCGAACTGCCCGACCCGCTGGTAATGTTCGACGGAAAAAAGATTGCGACCCGCGAGCAATGGATCAAAGAACGGCGACCCGAGCTCATCCGCCTTTTTCAGCATTACATGTACGGCGAGCTTCCTCCCGCGCCAAAGTCGATCGCGGCTCATGTCGAGCGGGTCGATCCGGCCTATTTCGGAGGCAAGGCGACTCGCAAAGAAGTGACGATTTCGTTTGGGCCTCCGGCCACCCCTGAGATTCACTTGCTGGTCGTCATTCCCAACCATCCGATCGGCCCCAAGCCGGTATTTCTGGGGATCAATTTCTGCGGCAATCATACGCT
>JAYTRB010000584.1:0-11887 GCA_043746425.1 Planctomycetia bacterium | reverse complement strand
TTCTTCTTCCATTACTTCTCGACCCTCGATTTGAGCTCGCACATGTTCTGGCGCACGCTCGACCCGCAGCATCCGCTGTATAGCGCGACTTTGGCCTCCGAACACGGAGACTTCATTCCGTCACTCTATCGCGCGGTCGATGAGGCGATCGGTCTGACAATGGCCCAACTCGATGACCGCACGCTGCTGTTCGTCATGTCTGATCATGGGTTCACTTCATTCCGCCGGCAATTCAATCTGAATTCCTGGCTTATGGATAATCATTACATCTGCCCGAAGCACTCCCGCGCCCAAAGCGTCAATTCTTTGTTCGCCGACGTCGATTGGAAACGAACCAAGGCCTACGGGCTGGGGATCAACAGCCTGTACCTCAACCGGAAGGGACGCGAAATTCACGGAAATGTTTCTGATGGCGAGGCAGCCGATCGCCTGTGCCCCGAACTGGCCGCGCGGCTTACGGCTTTTCGGGACCCGCAAACCGGCGAGCAGCCCATCACTCGCGTCCACCGCGCGCGCGACATTTACTCGGGCCCCTACACTCAGGACGGCCCCGATCTGATCGTGGCCTACAACAAGCATTACCGCGCATCGTGGGATACGATTCTGGGAGCATTCCCGCGCGAAATCGTGGTCGACAACACCGACCTGTGGAGTGGCGACCATTGCGTTGACTCGGCGTTCGTCCCCGGCGTGCTCATATGTAACCGTCAGCTTAAAGCCGACCAACCTGCCATCGAGGATCTGGCGCCAACAATTCTTACTGCATTCGGCGTTCCTGTGCCGAAAGAGATGACGGGGAAGACTTTGATGGATGGCCCGTAAATGCAACTTCCGTTTTAGGCAACAGCATGTTCGAACCAAAAATCAAACTCGACCGCAATCTGTACGAGCGGTTGCAGAAAACGGCTGAGCTGGCCGGGTATTCTTCGGTCGACGAATTCGTCATCCATCTCCTCGAAAAGGCAGCGTCAGATGCCGAACGCGCCCAGGGTAAAGAGGAGGTGCGAAAGCGATTGCAGGGGTTGGGATACATTGAATGAGTTACCTGAACGCCATCGTCGGATTTTTCGTCGACGCATTGATGCGGCCGTTCGATCGGCCTTGGTCGGCCCTGGTTGCCGCCGCGTTCGTCACCGCATTCTTGATGCTTTTGATCATTCGCTGGACGTCGTCTCCGGCCGCCATCCGCCGCGCCAAAAACCGCCTGATTGCACGGGTGCTGGAGCTCGTGCTGTTCCGCAATGATGCGTTAGTCAGCTTCACTGCGGGGGGCCGGATTCTGGCGGCCAATGGGTTCTATCTCTTGCGGTTGCTGCGCCCCGTCCTGTTTTCGGCCGTTCCCTTTGTATTAATACTGACCCAGCTTACGTGCTGGTTTGCGATTCGCCCGTTGCACGTTGGAGAAACGACAATCCTCGAAATAAAACTGCGCGAAGGACTTCTGGTGACGGCTCGGTCAGTTGTCGTTTCAGGGAACAACGCCATAGACATCGAGACTAGCGCCCTGCATATTCCGCGGCTGTCGGAGATCGACTGGCGCCTGCGGGGTGTGCAGGATGGTGTCGATTCCATCGAAATCGAGATCGATCACGAAGTTCCTGTCAGCAAGCAGATTGTTGTCGGCGAAACCCTGCAAAAGGTGTCGCAGCGCAGAACCGGCTCCGGGCTGCGAGGCCAGTTCCTGTTTCCGGCAGAACCGCCGATCGACGCCGCCAGCTCGGTGGCCGAAGTCAATGTGCGTTACCCCATGCGGCGACTCTATCTGGCCAATCGGGAAATCGATTGGCTTTTGGCCTTTGTCGTGCTCACGATGATTTTCGGCCTGATTCTTAAATGCCCTCTGCGCGTGGAACTGTGACAAACTCAACGAATGTCCCGCGGGATTTTATTACTGTCGTTTCCGGCGTTCCCCGTTCGGGCACTTCGATGATGTTGCAAATGCTGGCTGCGGGGGGGCTACCGATCTTGACTGATGGCATTCGCGGCGCCGACGAAGACAACCCGCGCGGCTATCTCGAATGGGAGGGCGTGAAGTCATTGAAGCGCGACGCGGCCTGGGTGGCGACCGCGGTGGGTAAAGGGGTCAAGGTCATTTACCACTGGCTGTACGATCTGCCTTATGGCTTTCATTACCGCGTCATCTTCATGCGCCGCAATCTCGACGAGGTGCTCGCCTCGCAGGCAGCAATGCTGCGACAACGGGGAGTGACAGATCAAGCACCCGATGACGAGACAATGAAGCGTCTGTTCCAGGATGAACTTCTGGAAATCGACGAATGGCTGGCACACCAGACATCATTTTCGCTTATCAATATCGAGTACAGCGCCGTCCTGGCTTCGCCTCTGGAGCACGCCGAAGAAGTCAATGCATTCCTTGGCAGAACGCTTGACAGCCACGCGATGGCGGCTATGGTCGCCCCAGTGTTATATCGCCGCCGTCACAACTGACAAATCAGCGAATCCAAGCCGCGGCGGAGCAAGAGATATTGGGAAAAACGCGGTCACACGCCGTTCGCTTATCGCGGCGCCCTATGCGACTTGTTTCGAGCCCAGGTCTGGCGATTCTGGCTTGTTGAATCGGGAATTCTGGTTGAAAGTGAGCGTTGGCTCTTTGGCAACGTGCCCCCCGAATTCTTTCGCGGACTTTAAGTTCAATTTGCCAGACGGCCGAAGATCAGTAAGAGCATCGCCGGATGAACGATTTTTCGAGCCGTAGCGGGGACGTTCGATGGGGAGGAAACCGGCCTGATTATGATCGCTTGCGCATAGTAGATACGCCCGCTCGGCCAAAAACCTCAGTCTTTGGCCTTCCCACAACTCCGGCCATTTCCTAGTATTTTTCTTCCTGAATTCCCTGAATCCCAAATGGCAAACAAGACCTGCCCCGGCAGGTCGACAAGGAGCAGTTGGCTAATGGCTGAACAGATAGCGACGAACGTTCACTGGCACGAACATTCCGTTTCCAAGGCCGAGCGCTGGCGTCTCAACGGACATAAGGGGGCCGTGCTGTGGTTCACCGGCCTCTCGGCCAGCGGCAAGAGTACCGTCGCCAACACTGTCGATCACAAGTTGCATTCGATCAGCAAACGTTCGATCGTTTTGGACGGCGACAACATTCGCATGGGGCTCAACAAGAACCTGGGCTTCTCGGCTGAAGACAGAACCGAGAACATTCGCCGCATCGGCGAAGTCGGCAAGCTCTTTGCCAGCGCCGGAGTGGTGGCGATTACGGCGTTTATTTCCCCATACCGGGCCGATCGCAATGCGGTCAGGGCCTTGCTCGAGCCGGGAGAATTCATCGAAATCTACATGAATACCTCCATCGAAATCTGCGAAGCCCGCGACCCCAAGGGGTTATACAAGAAGGCGCGCGCGGGGCTCCTCAAGGGCTTTACCGGAATCGATGACCCATACGAAGCCCCAGAAAATCCAGAGCTTGTCCTGGACGGCAAAAAGAGCATCGACGATTTAGCCGATGAAGTCCTGGCCTATCTGAAATCCCGCGGCACGTTGAGCACGTAATTGATCGCGCATTTGCAGGAGTACGCCTGCCGCGCGCTGAAACGCGCGGCGGGTCATGCCTGTGATTTATGAGCCGGCCTCGCGATCGGCAGGGCGCCGCAAGCCGAGGGTCAGAAAAATACTGAGGGCCATCAGGGCGGCCGCGGCCCAGTATGGCCATGTGATTTCGATTGCCTTCAGCTTGAAACCCAGGTAGGGGCCGAGAATTCGGGCAAGCGCCGCCATGCTTTGCCCCAGGCCGAGCATGCCGCCCTGGTCGGCAGCGGTGGCGTGCCGCGAGAGCAGCGACTGCAGCGAAGGGGTGACGGCCGAGTAACCAATGACCGTCAGTGGCAGCACGCAATACAGCATCGTTCTCGAGTTGGCGCTCCCCGCCATTCCGATCAAAAGCAACCCCACGGTCATCAACACCGTCCCGGCGATGCTCATGACGGGTTCACCCACATGGGGAACGATCCTCCGGACGAGCAGGCCCTGACTCAGAGTCAAAATGAATCCGATATAAGCGAAGACCAGGTAGTTGTCGCGATCGGGCAACCCCAGGTACTTCGTGAGCAACGACAGCGTACTTTCAAACTGGGCGAAGGCAAATGTCGTCAGAAACATCGTCAGCAGCACCAGTCCAATTGCGGGCCGCGCCACCGCCTGTTTCAAACTCGTGATATCGAGCCAATGTCGCGTCTCAGGGCGCGAATCGGCCTTGAGCGATTCGGGAAGCAGAAACAGGGCCGACAGCAGCGCCACACCCGACAGAACCCCCGCCACGTATCCCGGCGCAGAACTGGGTGTGTCGGTGATCCCGGCCGGCACAAAGACTGCTCCGAGTAAGGGGCCGAATGTGAACCCGATTCCGAATGCGGCGCCAATCAGCGCCATTCCTTTGGCCCGTTCCTGGGGGCCCGTGATGTCGGCAATATATGCCTGGGCGGTAGGAATGGTGGCGCCGGCGATTCCGGCTCCAATCCGGCAGATGAAGATCCACGGCAAAACACTCAACCCCAGAAGCTGGCCATCGGCGCCCAGCGAAGTGGCATACCCGAACAGCGTGTAAAAAAATGTCGAACCGGCCAGCCCCAGTACCAGCACGGGCCGACGACCGACCCGGTCAGAGACGCGACCCCACAAGGGAGCAAACAGAAACTGCATCGCCGAGAACGAGGCCATGATCAAGCCCAGCGTGCTGTCGCTGGCCTTGAAATCGGCGGCATAGCGCGGCAAAAGCGGTAAAACAATGCCAAACCCGAGCAGATCGATGAAAATCGTTACAAAGATGACGAGCAACGGCGCGCGGGACGATCGACTCAACGGGGGCGACCTCGGGCAGGGTGATTTAAGGGGCGGAACAATAACCGTAGACGGCAGGTTAAAGCCGGCGCGGTTAAACCGCAACCGAGTGGCTCTCTATCTGCGGACAAACCACCAGGCGAGCCAGCACAGCAGCGGAAAGAGAATGAAAATCAAGACGAAGGTTGTTGCGGCCGAGCGCTTGTCATCGGGCCAGCGTCCCATGAATCTGCTACTGCGAAGGGGTAGACTTGAATCGAATTCCTCAACCGATGATTTCCGGATCGGTTTCGGGGACCGCCGGATTCTCGGGGTCGAACCATTCTTCTTTGAAAACAATTCTCTTTTTGTGTTTCATGGCCAGGTTCGCGGTAATGGCCATGATGGCATCGGCCATCGCGTGCTTGCCCGGGCAGCGCAGTCCATGCTGGTCAATTGGCGTATCGAGCGGAATGTTGTTGCGGATGCACCAGCAGAAATGTTCCATTTCTTCAGTGTACCCGCGGCTGACTTTTTCGTCGCTCGTGCTGGCCGCAGCAGCTGCCGGGGCCTGGCTGGGGCTCGCCGAAAGCACGGTGCTGCCGCCGGCAGCCGCCTGCACAATGGTGAGCCGTTGTCCCGGACCACCGCCGCCAGTATCGCCGCCAGGTTCCTTGTAGAGCATCACTTTCTGTTCTCTTTCAGTGACCAGGCTGCCGCGGCTGCCGTAGATCGTCTCGCCATAAGGCTCCATCTGATTGGTGTTCATCGACGAATAGGTGACGATGACGATATCGTTCTGGTCTTCGTGGTAGTGCCGACCAGGAAACTCAAGCGTCACGTACACATGGTCATCGATCTCGCGGCGATCATTTTGCTTGTCTTTCGAGCCCAGGCCTTTGACGTGGTAGAAGTTTTTTCCGCCGTAGCCCAAGACAGCCAGTGGATGCACTTTCCCCAGGAAAATGCTGCACGCATCCATCTGATGGCTCCCCAGCTCGGCCATGAGCCCCCCGCCGGTCTTGTTGTACAATCGCCAGTTGACAAGCTGCTCGAGCGAATCGAAGCCGTATTGACTGACGCGACTCTCGAGACCCAGATCTTTATCTGAGTCGGCCTCAGGAATCTTTTTGACCCAGCTGTCGCGACCCGGAAAACTGTTGTTGCGATGCCATGAGGCACGGATGAACTTGATGTCGCCCAGCACACCCTGCTTGACGAGATCGTTGGCATCGTCGTACAGAACGCTGTAATGCCGCTGGTGGCCGACTGCAAGCAGCCGGTTCACTTCTTTCGCGACCCGAATCATCTCTTTGCATTCGGTTATATTATGAGCCATCAATTTTTCGCAGAGAACGTGCTTGCCAGCCTTCAGGGCGTCAATCGTGATCGAGGCATGCACATTGAGAGGCACGGCAATGACGACCGCCTCGATCTCTTTGTCGTCGAGCAACTCGCGATGGTCTTTATACTGCTTGATGTTGGTGGCCGTCGCGTGGCCGAGTTTCTTGATCAATCCCACGCGGTCGTCATTGCCGTCGCCATACAAGGCCCGTTTACGGTTCGTCGGCCGCAAATCGGCCAGGCCGACGATTTCCATATAGTCGGGCGGATGTTGCGTGAGCAGCACAGAGCCTTCGTCACCGGTGCCGATGAAGCCTACTTTCACTGGTTTCCCCTTCAGCTTCTCATAGCCGAAGTAAAAGGCGCCCAAAGCCGGGGCGACTGCGGCCGTCTTCAGAAATGCACGGCGCGTGACGGCCACGGCATCCTGATAGTTTTGTTTTCCAATCTCTTTTTCTTCTGGAGTCAGATTCATTACGGCATCTCCCGAACGAGGAGGAAGTCTGTTTGGTGAATTTTTAATTTCTGAGTGCGATTTATTCAGTGATCTGGCAGTGAACTTTCGGGGTTCACGCCTCAGTCGGTCTTGCGCCGAAAAATAAATCGACGAAGAAATGCGTCGACGCCGATCCACCGCCCTGTGGGAAGTGATGCCAGCGCCAGACAGGCAAAGAATTCGATCAGATTCTTGTTAATGTAGAGGCTGTGTTCGGGCCCCGGGGGTTCGGGAACCCCCGGCCAGGGAGGCATTGGCAGATAGAAAAGAAGCAGCAGCCCCGCTGCCGCGAATGCAGACAACCGACTGAACACTCCCGCCATCAATGCCACCCCCAGAATCATCAGCGACCATATTGTGATCTGGTTAATCTGGCGAATCTTGCCGGGATTCTCGGCGACTGGGCCGCGTTGCGATTGTCTTTCATCGAGCAGCTTGTATGCGGCGCCACGGAATTCAGCCGTCAACGCATCGACCGGGCCAATCAACTCAGCTTTCTTTTCGAGAATCTCCCGCCATTGCCGTTCGAGATGTTCTCGCTGAAAGGCCATCTGGGCGTCGTTCAGGTTATGTTCGTAGCGTGCCAGAAGGTGCTCATACACATCCTTTTTTCCGGGGCGCTTATGGTCGATCGTTCCCTCGTGAGCTTCATGAACGACGCCGATTCGAACGGGGTCTTCTTTGAGGAGGACTTGCAGCCGTTCCTTGAGGCTTAACTTACCCGTCGTCTTGTACAGGGCGTTAATTGCGTCGCGCCATTTTTTGACGACGCCAGCGCTGACACCCGACTCTTTTTTGGTGGAATTCTCGCCCCCCGCCCCTTCGGCTGTTGGCTGATCGGTATCTTCACTCCCTGCCGGATTCGAGGCCGCCAAAGCAATCAATGCGTCGCGTTCGCCGGGTAATAGATGCAGATTCGTTTCGAGCTGGCGGGCTTTTGCATTGTACCGCAAGTAAGAGCCCTTGGGCTTCTTGAATTTCTCAAGATCGACGCCAGGAGGCAGTTGGTCGAGTTTCTGAGTGAACTCGCCGGGGCCATCCAGCAATTTGTCGAGATCTGCCTGGATGTACTCGACGTCATTATACTGGAGCACGAACCGGTCTCGCCACGCATTCCACGAGGCCTCGACCTTTTCAAAATCGAGCTTGTTGAGCCCATTAGGGTCGTCGACCATATTGCGGAATCGATCGCGCAGGGGGCCCCGCGCATTCACCAGATAACCCTCGGCCGTCCACGGCTTGGATGTCTTTTGGGTGTTGAATTTCCACAACCCCTCGTACAGAAACTGCCAGCCGATGGCCACGCGCAGCAGCACCAGCAGAAAACAGGCGATGAAACCAATTTGTCGCACACTCTGAGACACGATGTTCTCCGCTTCTTGCGGCCGGCTCATCCCTGGGGGATGAAGATCAGGTCGGCATCGGGAATGCCGCAATTGACTGGTTCCAGGCGACTCCCACTGACGGGGGCCGGAACGAGCAGCGCGGCGACCTCTTGATGATTATGGCAATAGTCCTGGGCCTTTTCGACCCCGATCACAAAAAAAGCAGTTGAAAGGGCCTCAGCCTCGGCGGCCGTCGGGGCCAGTACGGTTACCGACGCCATCGTGTCGACCGGCCAGCCGGTACGCGGGTCAATGATGTGGCCGTAGCGCTTCCCTTCGTGCCGAAAGAATTGTACGGCCGAGCCGCTGGTCGACATGCCGCGATCTTTCAGCAACAAAGTGGCCAATTGTCGATCAGGAAAAAGTGGATTTCTGATCCCGATTGGCCAGCCGTCGCAACCGGCATGACTGCCGCGCGCCAAAAGACTGCTGTATCCGCCGTGTATGAGCCATTCGCTGACTGTCGGCTGCAACACTTCGGCAGCGCGATCGAGCGCGTAGCCTTTGCCGATCGCGTTCAAATTCAAAGTGACGCCCGGGTGCGTGTACTGCACAGTCAAGGATTCACGATCGAATATGATGTGCTCACACCCCAGCCGGGCCCGCGCTTCGGTCAGTTCCTTTTCGGTGGGAAGCCGCTTTTCCTTCTTGCAATGCCGCCACAATGCCGTGAGGGGCCCTGAGGTGGGGTCGAATCCCCCCTCGGTCTCGGCCGCGAACTGCACCGCCCGCAGCAGTAATTCAAACAATTGCCGTTCAACATTCACCGGCGCCTGAATGGCCCGTGCATTGAGCCGCGAAAGCTCGCTCGAAAAGCGATAGACCGACATCTGCGATTCAAGCTGGTCGACCAGATCGAGCGCTGCCGAAGCCGATTCGAGACGTGCGGCGGGGCCGGGATTCAGAATAACTTCGAAATCAGAGGCCATGGCCGGTTGCCCGAGATGAACCGTGTCGCCGACGGCCAGCAGCGGCTGTTCGATTCCCGCAGAATCTGCGGCGACCCGGGCGAGGTGGTCGCGAACGGGCTTGCCAGTCAGAAAGTCACGGCGGTTGGGCATACTGAAATGATAGCAACTTCACAATCTGAACATATATGGAGTGAGTCAGATAAGGGGCTTTTCGGCGACGCTCGTCCAGTGCCTTCGCGTCTTGGGCAGACGACCGGCCCCGGCCGCGGGGCTGGCTATTCGGACGCACGCAAGGCACTGACGCGATCTTGCTTCGAACCGACTTCGCAGACCTTGATCCCGAATTTTTCGCCGATCTTGACGGCTTCTCCACGGCAGAATAGATGGTTATTCACGTAGAGATCGAGCAAGTCCTCACACGATTTCTCAAATGTGATGATCGCCCCCGGGCCGATGCCCAGGAGTTGCCCCATTTCAATCTTCTTCTCGGCAAGTTTAACGATGATCGGGACGGAAAGCCGATTGAGCCTGTCCAGCGGATTGGCGGCAGTCAGGTCGGGCATGGCTTCTGCAATCACTGAGGATCATGAGCACTCGGGGCGCGAACCTGTCGAGTCCGTCGGCACTCTCAATGGTTAAATATCGACCCCGAAGGGGCATGATTCTTTTGGAAAAACCGGAAAATTCTGCGTATTCTCGCAGAAGACCCGAAAATGACCGTGTTGCCCTGCATGGGGCAACTCCCTAGAATTCGGGCAGGTAATTGTTCGATGTCTTGCAAAACGGAGGCGACTTTCGACATTGGCTGATCCCAAGCGCATAGACCTGAGTGTCAAACAGAAAAAAGCCATTCTCGTCGCCGTCGTTCTTCCCGGAGCACAACGTGAACTGGAAGACCCCCTCGATGAGCTCCGCGGTTTGGCCAAAACCGCCGGCGTGAAGATAGTGGGCGACCTGGTGCAGAACCGGCAGTGGCCCGACGCTACGACCTGCCTCGGAAAAGGTAAGGTCGAAGAGCTCAAGCAACTTGTCGCGCTGCATCAGGCCAGTACAATCATTTTTGACAACAATCTCAGTCCCGGCCAGACCCGCAATCTGGAAAAGGAACTTGAGAAGGAGATTGTCGATCGTAGCGAATTGATTCTGTCCATATTTGCGACCCACGCTCGCTCAAACGAGTCGAAGCTGCAAGTCGAACTGGCCCAGTTGCTGTACATGCGGCCGCGCCTTAAGCGACTGTGGACGCATCTCGAACGGACGGAAGGGGCCGTGGGAAGTCGCGGTCCTGGTGAGCAACAGCTCGAAACCGACCGGCGGCTGATCGATGCCCGCGTCGTCGAGCTGCGGCAGCGGTTGAAGGATGTCGAAAAACGCCGCGAACGCCAGGTCTCGCAACGACACGATCATCTGACAGTCTCGCTGGTGGGCTACACCAACGCGGGAAAGAGCACCCTGATGAACGCACTGACGGGGGCCGACACCTACGTCGCCGATCAGTTGTTCGCCACGCTCGACACTCGGACGCGCGCGTGGACCATTCCGCATTTTGGGCAGGCTCTCTTGTCTGATACGGTCGGTTTCATCCGCGATCTGCCGCACAACCTCGTCGCGTCGTTTCGTTCAACTCTCGAAGAGGCACGGCATGCCGATCTGCTGCTGCACGTCGTCGATGCCAGCAGCCCTTCGGCAGAGCAGCAGATTGCGACCGTCAACGATGTGCTCAAAGAGATTGGTATCGACTCGGCTCGGGCTGTGCTGGTGCTCAACAAAGCCGATGCAGTTCGCGACCGATCGTATCTCGACGTGCTTCGCGCCAATCATGAATCGGCCATCTCGGTCAGTGCCCGTGAAGACACGGGCCTCGACAAATTGGCCCGCCTCGTCGCCGAACGCCTGGGCGACGGATATGTCGAAGCCACGCTTGAAACCAGCGTTGGTAACGGTCGTTTGCTGGCCTATCTGGCGGCCCATGCCGAAGTCGTTCGCCAGGAATACGTCGATTCGCGGGTGACTCTCCAATGTCGGATTCCGCGACGATTTCTCAAGAATATGCCTCACGACGACACGCATGTTGAAGTCACGAATGGCGCGATCCCCGAATAGCACTATTCTGTGCCGCTGTGCTTTGCGTCTCTGTGCGGCGTACACCTTGGTTATTCGCTGCCGGGTCTTGCGCAACCTTGTCTTAGTCTTACGCAGAATATATCACAAATAAAAAGCCTGCGGTTTCGCGAAACCGCAGGCTTTAAGCTGAAAGACGCATCTTGATTCAGGCAGAAAAGCTGCTGCCGCAGCCGCAGCTTTTCACAGCATTGGGATTGTTGAAGGTGAAGCCTCGTTTTTCGAGGCCGTCATAGAAATCGAGCACTGTTCCGTCGAGGAACAGTTCGCTCTTGCGATCGACCGCCACGCGGATGCCATGCTGCTCGAGAAGTTCATCCTTTGCAGGGTCGACTGCCGTGTCGAAGCCGAGGCTGTACTGGAAGCCGCTGCAGCCTCCGCCGACGACTCCGACTCGCAACATCGTCGCTTCAGGCATTTTCTGCTCCGACATGACGCGTTGAATTTCCTTGGCAGCCTTTTCGGTAAGGGTGACTGACATCGGCATTTTCCTTTACTGGTACAGGTTGAACTGGTACTGATTTTCTTATGAGCACGTTGAGCGACCGAATTATCGGACCGCTAAACGTCATTTCGGCGCTTTTCACTACTCAAATTATAGCAAATGATCTGAAGAATCAACGGCAGATCGTCCACAGCGGCACCCTGCCGCTGTCGCCAGACAGTCCGATGATGCCAGACAGGGCGTTTTACCAACGCTTTTCCGCGATTTGAATGCTCTTCGCTGGTCTGGTAAAATGAAGACGTGTGGTTTGGAATGCGAGAATCTCCGCACGACTCGAGTTTGTGTGGCAGGCGCCACAGTCCCCTCAGCTGGATCTTATGAAATTCACCAAAATGCACGG